>NZ_JAMOYY010000003.1:0-161021 GCF_023669475.1 Blautia sp. MB18-30
CTATCTCTCGTTTTTACTGCTTTTGGTTTGTTTAAACCGTTCTTTAAATGTAAAGAAATTTTCGAGAATCGTATGTGTTTCACTGTTTAGTTATCAAGGTTTGTTGTGTCTGTCTCTCAGACAGCTCGTTTATTTTATCTCATCTCTTTTTGTTTGTCAAGCACTTTTTTAAGTTTTTTTCAAACATTTTTGAGTTAAGATCTTGTTGTCGTTTCGTTGACGACTTGGATACTTTATCATATCTTCTGTCTTTTGTCAACTGTGAATTTCATTTTTCTGAAATTCTTTTTAATTGTTTGTTTTTTGAAAACAATTATTTGCGACAGCTCAGTTATAATACCACTGGGAGTTATGCTTGTCAACCATAAATTTCAATTTTTTTAGATTTTCCTGGAAGTTTATTTTTATAGGACAATTTCTTTTCTGCTATCATTCATCTATTATGCTATTATCTTCCTGTTTATTATTTTATATGTGTTGTTTTTTAATAAGACTCTTCGCTGTATGGCGCTACGCCGGTCGCATTTTCAATGCGGGAATATGCAGGGGGAAGGCCATGTACACGGCGGTCATCTGAACCGTGCCATCATCAGCGCTACTGCCGAGATCCAGATCCAGGTGATCGACGGAGAGATCGGCCGTGAGTTCAGTCAGGAGATCGGTCTGAATCTGTTTAAATTCTGATTTTGCCAGAGGGATTCCGGACACAGTCTACTGCTTTACAGTTTAAAAATTTCATCACACATAAAAAGGGTGAAACTACACAGCATAATGCTGTCAGCTCACCCTTTTCTTTAGCTTCAACATTGCCCTCTCCCACAATATCTGCAATGCTGTCACTGCTGTCTCCAAACCCTTCCGCACTCTCTGTCACGGTTCCGGCTTCCGCCAGCGGCATTTCCTCCTGTGCATAGGCCGTCACGGTTCCCGCTGACAGAGATGTGACTGTCACGGACGCCGCAAGCAACCAGGCCATGATGGTACTCGTCTTTTTTCTCATACCTGTTCCTCCCTTTTCCTCTAATTCACTTTACAGTTTTCTGTAAAGCTGATATCACTGTGAATTTGCCTGATATTTTCTGTTCTGTCAACAAAGTGGATTTTAACAAAATCTGGTCAAACAGCTATTCGCAATTGAAGCAGAGGACTTCCCTGATTCACCGACATTTACATTGACAAATTCCCCTGTTATGATATACTTTGATGATAAAACTATTTTATACTAAAATTATTTAACGAAAGCAAATGAATGTGAGGATCTGATCATTATGAAGAATTTTAAAATCGGTGATAAACTTACGAGATTTCCCCTGATCCAGGGTGGAATGGGCGTTGGTATCAGCCTTGGCCGTCTGGCAGGCACCGTTGCAAAGGAAGGCGGGATCGGAATCATTTCCACCGCTCAGATCGGCTACCGGGAAAAGGATTTCGACCGGAATACCGAAGAAGCCAACCAGCGGGCTATCCTGTCCGAGATGAAAAAAGCACGCAGGATTTCTCCTGACGGTATCATCGGCTACAACATCATGGTTGCACTGAAGGAGTACGCATCTCATGTAAAAGCCGCTGTCCATGCCGGCGCTGACCTGATCATCTCCGGTGCAGGACTTCCTACAGAGCTCCCTGCTCTTGTCAGCGGAAGCAAAACAAAGATTGCCCCCATCGTCTCAACGGACAAATCTGCAAAGGTTATCCTGAAATACTGGGAAAGAAAGTACAAGCGCACTGCAGACCTTGTGGTGATCGAAGGTCCCCAGGCAGGCGGTCATCTGGGCTTCCACAAGGAAGAGCTGGATTCCTATACACCGGAAGCCTACGACAATGAGATCCGAAAGATCGTCCAGACTGTAAAAAGCTATGCCGCAAAATTCGGCACGGAAATCCCTGTAGTAGCTGCCGGCGGCATCGCCACGCACGAGGATGTAAAGCATGTCCTTGATCTTGGTGTGGACGGCGTTCAGGTCGCCACCCGTTTTATCCCAACGGAAGAATGTGACGCAGACATCCGGCTGAAAGAATCCCTGATCCACGCCGCAAAGGACGACATTGCCATTGTAAAAAGTCCGGTAGGTATGCCGGGACGTGCCATTATGAATCCCTTCATGCAGCACGTCATGGCCGGAGAAAAGATCCCGCACAGTCCCTGCCACCGCTGCCTTGCCAAATGTTCCCCCGGCGAGATCCCTTACTGCATTACAGACAAGCTGATCGCCGCCGTAAAGGGCGACGTGGAAAACGGCCTGCTGTTCTGCGGAGCAAAGGCCTATATGGCAGATAAGATCGAAACCGTGCACGATGTGATCGCTGATCTGTTTGACACAGAATCGGAGTGCATCCGGCTGTCATAAAGATAAACCTGCGCCGCTAGGCGCACCTAAACAAAAAGCCCCTGCTTTCATTGCTTTTCGCAGTGAAAACAGGGACTTTTAGTTTTTCTACCGGTTATCGATCTTTTCCGGGTACATGTCATGCTCTGTCAGACGTTTCCAGGCAATCTCCTCCCATCTGGTTCCGGCTTTTCCGTAATTGCAGTATGGATCAATGGAAATGCCGCCTCTCGGCGTAAATTTTCCCCAGACCTCAATGTATTTCGGATCCATGAGACGGATCAGATCCTTCATAATGATGTTCACGCAATCCTCATGAAAATCTCCGTGATTGCGGAAGCTGAAAAGATACAGCTTCAGAGATTTGCTCTCCACCATTTTTTCACCGGGTACGTAGGATATCGTGATCGTCGCGAAATCCGGCTGTCCGGTAATGGGACAAAGGCTTGTAAATTCCGGGCAGTTAAATTTTACAAAGTAATCGTTGTCCGGGTGCTTGTTCAAAAATGTTTCCAGTACCTCCGGAGCATAATTGTCCGGATATTTTACTTTCTGATTTCCGAGAAGGGTGATCCCTTCTTTTTCCAGGTTTTCTCTGCTCATATTTTTTTCCTTTCTATGGTCAAACGGATATTTATGATCCGATCTATCTGTCAAGTGCCGGATCCTTCACTCCATTGAGCCGGAATGCCTCTGCTCTGTCAATACAGGTTCCACACACACCACAGGGCTTTTCGCCGCCTTCGTAACAGCTCCAGGTCAGTTCATAAGGAACATTCAGCTCCAGGCCGGTTTTTACGACCTCTGCCTTTGTGTAGCTGACAAAAGGCGCCTCAACCTTCAGCTGGCCGCCGCTTCCCTGATAGATCGCCTCGTTGATCGCATTGTGAAACGCACTGCTGCAGTCCGGATATGCATTTCCGGCTGCATCATCCGCATGTGCTCCGTAATAGATCACACTGCAGTTTTTTGACAGCGCAATACTTGCTGCCGAGGAAAGAAATAATCCGTTCCGGAACGGCACATAGGTTGAAACCGGTGAGCCATCGGTTTCCTTCAGCTGCTCTGCATAGCTTTCGTGCGGGATCTCTCTGTCTGAATGCTTCAGCAGCGAGCAGTCACTGTACCGGAAGATCGGCTCCAGATCCAGATAAAGATGCTCCACTCCGTAATATTCTGCTGTTTTTCTGGCAGCCTCAATTTCTTTTGTGTGCTTCTGTCCGTAAG
This sequence comes from Blautia sp. MB18-30, assembly GCF_023669475.1. Lineage (NCBI taxonomy): Bacteria > Bacillati > Bacillota > Clostridia > Lachnospirales > Lachnospiraceae > Blautia > Blautia sp. MB18-30. The sequence continues at coordinate 3,555 of NZ_JAMOYY010000003.1, forward strand.
CTACTGTTAATGCAATTACATTCTCTTTTCCATATTTGTTTACGGCAAGCCCCAGGCAGGTGGTGGAATCCACACCGCCGCTTGCAAGTACAAGTGCTTTCATAGCGTTCTCCTTTTCTGCGGTATTTCTTGTTATATTGTGATATGTTTTCCTGTCATACTCCCCGTTTCTGCGGGTCCCAGATCACCTTATGAAGCTGGATCTGAAGCTTTACATCGTTGAGCTTTTTTTCCATAAGGAAATCCACGATCTCCACCGGCTGGATCCTGCCGAATACAGGGCTGAAATAAACTGCCGTTTTTCCGATCAGCCTGTATTTTTCCAGGATTTCCAGGGCTTTTTCCATATCTCTGCGGCTGCTGACCACGAATTTCAGCGTATCCTCACTGCCCAGAAGCTCCAGATTGGAAAGGAGCGTCTCTTTTTCCATGCCGCTGTCCGGTGTTTTGTAATCCATGGTAAAGGACGGACGTTTTTTTAATATATGATAAGGCTTCAGATCCACACTTCCATTGGTCTCAATCTCCACCCGCTGCGATGGATCCTCCAGGATTGCCTCGATCAGCTCCTCCATTCCTTTCCGTAAAAGTGGTTCCCCACCTGTAAGTGTCACATTTTTTACACCTGTCTCACGGATCCAGGAAAGAATCTCTTCTTTTGTCAGCCTTTCACTCTCACATCCCGGCTCATTTGCCCAGCTGGTATCACAATAGCTGCACTGAAGATTGCAGCCCTTAAACCGGACAAAAGCGGCAAGCTCTCCTGCCCGTCTGCCCTCTCCGTTGATGCTGACAAATTTCTCTACAACCTGATAGGTACTCATAGCCATACCGCCTCCGTTTCTTCTTCCGTTTCCCGGTAAGCTGCACAGTTATTTGGTGTTTCGTAAACAACAGCTCTTTTTACAGGATAGCCCTTTTCTTCCATTTTCCTGAAAAAATACTCTGAAAAATTCTCTGCTGTAGGGCGAAAGGGAACCTTCACCAGATGAAAGCCTTCCTCATCCAGTGCTTCCAGCGTTTTCGGACGTAATGTATTTTCTTCATAGATCAGCGTGTGATCCATGGAATCTGCCAGCTCCCGAAGATCCTTTTTCAGATCTCCGAAGTCTACCAGCATCCCTCGCCCCTGACCGTTTTTCTCCAGCTTCCGGCTTTCGATCTCAATCTCCACATGCCAGCGATGACCATGGATGTTGGAACATTTGCCGGTGTAACCGGACAGAAAGTGTGCCGAATCGAAATCTGCTTCTGTTTTTAACTGATACATAAATTTTTCCTCCTTCTGGATCTGTCACACCACCCGAATATTTCCATAAATAAAAAAACCGGGATTCCCGGCCTTGATCCAGTTAAAGTAAAAAAAGGGCAGACCCGCCACGAGTCTGCCCTGATTCTCACATCTTCTTCAGCCCTGGTTTTATTTATAGACAGGATGGTACAAACGAACTGTCTTATATTAATTTGTATGGTATTTCCGGAGATACTGCATCAAACGATAAATCGGACCAGATCATCCGCGTTCGCTGCTCACTCATGAGCGCAGTCGCTCCGCAACGATCTATGGGAACTTTCAGCTCCGGAATTACGGTAAATTTTCTGCAGAATTATCTTCTTCCGCAGCACTTCTTATATTTCTTACCGCTTCCGCACGGACACGGATCGTTGGGATAGATTTTTCTTGCAGATGCCGGCTGCATCGGCATTGCTGTCGGCACAAAGCTGTTCGGCATTGCAGTGTGCGGCTTGCCTGTGGCAAACGGCCATACTGCTCCTGAGATCTCATTCGGTGTGTAACCGCGGAATTCCAGCATTCTTGTGTTATTGTTTGCCTCCATGATCAGCTTTGTAAATTTCTCAAGCTGCTCATCGTTAAACTGGATCCCCTTCTGGTTCAGGTTTTCCATGATTGCTGACATTCTGCCATCCATGGAGCATTCTTTGTAAATAAAGAACAGTACCTGATCCTTCACTGCATCGGAAACCTTTATCTCATCCAGCAGGAATCTGCCCAGTCTCTGGTAAGAAGCAGATTTTGTTGGATACCCGTTTTCGGAATAATCCAGGATCTCATCTACAGACGGAATATAGAATTTCCGTCCACCCTGACGTCTCTCGATATCCTTGTAGATGTTATTGACCAGTGCGGATTTCAGGATCAGCTGATCCTCCGCAAGCTCACAGATACAGGCCTTCTCCGGAATGGTATGATACAGCTCGATGAATCTGTCATATCCGATGTCAAAGCCTTTTCTCTGCTTAAACATCTCATATACGGTCTTTGCCGGTGCAGATACATACAGATAGCTTACCATAATGAGGCAATCCTTCAGCCAGTTTACCTGGCTGCGAAGTGTCTGGAACTCCGGTGTATTGATCTGATTATAAACAGCTGCAACCTCTGCCGGAACTTCTGCGTAATCATCACTGTAGGAAACAAGGTAGCCCATATCGTTCAGCCATTCTAATGTATTCCACTCATCCTCTGCAACATGGAAGCATTTTCTCTGAATAGCCGCCTCAAAAGCCAGTACCTCCTGATCGTCTGCTACGAGGAAGCTTGCTTTCATAACCTCCGGTTTAAGAACCTCTGCGGCAACCTTTGCGGCGATCTCTTCCTGATTCATTCCCTTGCAGTGAAGTCCAAGCTCACCTGCAATGCTGAGAAGGTCTTCTTTACGATAGGACATGAGGAAATCTTTTACTGTAGGATTTCTTCTGCTGCCTGTGGCTGCCTCATCTGCTTTTGCAGCTCTGGCTGCTGCCTCTACTGCCGCTACTGTTGCAGCAATGTCTTCCGATGCTTTGGCTGTTTCCGCCTCAGTTTCAACTGCTGCAGTGCATCCCAGCTCTGGTGCCTCTGTCCAGTACGGATCATCCTCACCCTTTACTTCTTTTACAATAGAAGGAGCTTCTGCTGTTCCCTCGTCTTTCTTCTCAATATCAACTCTGTATTCCGGAACTTCCTTATCCGCACCATACTGACGGAAGGTAAACCATTTCTCGGAATCCATAAGCTCTGCAGTCTCTGTCTCGCCTGCATTTAATAATGTGAAATTATTCTTCGCTTCTCCGTCACCATTCTCACGGATCTGTACTTTTTTCTGAAAAAATTCAATCTCATATAGGCTGCCTGCCGGATACTGAACCAGTTTTTCAAGCATGGCTGCCATCTTTGCAAATGTAACGTCAGCCGCAACAGTACAACGTCTCCATACCGGCGGTTTCGTTCCTTTTCTTGTGATTTTTAACTGATAAAACATTCCTGTGTTCCTCTCCTGTAAATATATGCCGGATCAGGAGATACGAATAACTCCTGATCCGGCGTAAGCAACTTCCCCTATGTTATACAAAAATAGAGAAATTGTCAATATTTGAGAGGCTTCTACAACACAATATCATATTTCTCAACCTGGATCACAGCATTTCCGTCACTGTGAAACAGGATCTCATCTGCTTCCACTGGTGTTGGGATCACGGTAGTCGCAGTTTTGCTTCCATCATTGATAAAAAGCTCTATGGAGCTTCGATCCAGGATAAAACGCAGCTTCAGATTTTGTCTGTCATCTGTGATCTGGAGCTTTCTTGTACATACAACATCACGCTGCACCCCGCTCCAGGTTCTGTCGATTTCCAGTATCTGTCTTTTTCGATCATAGGTAAAGACCGTTGTATATTCTTCATTGCGTGCAAGCTCGATCCGGAACTCATTGTACCCATCCAATGCTTCCTGATTTGGATTTCCGGAGTTCCTGCTTCCATCCATGATGCCATCTGCGTTCTGCAGTTCCACAGTCAGATCGATCATTCGGCCACGGACGCCTTCAAGGCTTAAGCTCTCACCCACTTTTACATTCTCATAACAGCAACGGTTTTTCCGATAATTCTCAATTTCTCGGACCGGCTTCTGCCAGATCTTTCCGTCACGATATTCCAGCTCTCTCGGAAGAGTCATCATTCCCTGCCATCTCTGCTTTTCCTTGATCACACAGCTATCCCAGGATTTCATCCAGGCGATCATCACTCTTCTTCCATCTGGAAGAAGGGTTGTCTGCGGCGCATAAAAATCAAGTCCGTAGTCCAGACTTACCGGTGCGTCTTTTTCAAATGTATGTTTTTCGCTGTCATAATCTCCCGTAAAATATAGGGAATTATGTCCATTATGAAACTCATACCCTTTTGCCCGCATATGCTGCGGAGAACAGATCAGCACATGTTTATCCCCGAGCGGAAAGAAATCGGGGCATTCCCACATAACACCGATTTCTCCTGTGGAGTTCTCCGCAAGAATTGTTTCAAATTTCCATTCTTTCAGATCTTTACTGGAAAACAGAACTACCTGTCCAGGAATTTCTTCGCTGCGGCATCCTACGAGCATATGGTATGTTCCGTTATCTTCCCATACCTTCGGATCACGGAAATCAACTCTGCTGCATTTCTCCGGAAGCATATCCCCGGTGACTACCGGATTTTTCTCTGCCTTTACATAATCTTTTCCGTCACCCCAGGCAATGCACTGATTCTGCCGGACTTCTTCTTTTCCATCAGGCAGCTTTTCTGTTGTAACTCCTGTGTAGATCAAAGCCTGTTTTCCATCCGCTTCAATAGCACTTCCGGAAAAGCATCCCTCTCGATCATATTCCTGATCCGGTGCAAGCGCTGCAGGAAGCTGCTCCCATCTGATCATATCCTCCGTCACACTGTGACCCCAGTGCATAGGGCCCCAGTCACGGCTGTAAGGATGATACTGGTAAAAAAGATGTACCTTTCCTTTAAAAACAGAAAATCCATTGGGATCATTGATCCAGCCAACCGGTGCAGATACATGAAAGGCCGGTTTCTCTTCCTGCGGGATATTTTTTGCTTCCTCTATTTCATAAAGACGTGCTTTTTCAAGTTTTTCACTCATACTCTGCTCTCTCTTTCTTTTTTATGTTTCTGACCGGTATCTTTTTCTGTTTTTATTTCTCTGTCTCACTAAGAGACTTCTGATACTGGTCAAAATATTTCTGTTTGATTGCCAGATAATCAGACAGTCCATACTGCTCCATCTTTTTCAGATAGGAATCCCATTCTTTATCGATGCCGCCATTCAGGATCCAGTCTGCTTTTTTCTGTTCCGCATACTTCTTGATATCTGTGTCGTACTGAGATACCTTATTGGTATCATCAATACTCATAAATACATTCGGATACACATATTTACTGTTCATATCCTTAAGATATGTTTCATGCATATTGTCGAGACGCCATTTTGCATCTGCCGGCTCTGTTACATATACATCGTAATACTCGTTAAGTATTGCCAACGGTCCGTTTACAGACTGTGCTTCACGAACCTCTACCGGAGATGCATCTCCCAGATCCATATGTTTCAGCATCTGACCACCTTCTGCATTCTCGGACATCTCAAAGATATTAAATGAATCTTTTTCCCCGTAAGTACCCCAGTTATTCTGCGGAGACTGGATCGGTGCATACATCTGATCGATCCATGCTGCTGCCAGTGCCGTATTTCGACAGCTTGTAGTCAGAACGCAGCGTCCTCTGTCAAAGCCGCTGGTTTCACTGTTATTCTGTCTTGTGATATTTACAAGACCATCCGGACCGGCCAGCGCCGGGAGCATTACATAATCTTCATTGTTATCAATATTTGCAATATCCCAGGTGAAACACAGACCATATCTGTGGTTCTTACCTTTTGCAACATAAGTTGACCATTCCTGGGTAAAAGCCTCCGGATCCACCAGCTTTTCTTCTACCAGCTGATGAAGCCACTGAATACCTTCTTTATAGCCTTCCTGTACAGTTGTATAAATAACGGTTCCATCATCTTTTACTGCAAAATGATCACCGGTGTCACCATATCCTTCTCCGAATCCGTTGATGAGAATTGCAGGATCCTGATCACCATTATTGATGATAAAGGACATCGGGATCACACCGCCCTCAATATCAAATTCTTGTTCCAGTTTATCTGCATTGTCGCGGAAAGCGATCAGAACCTGTTCCAGTTCCTCAGTTGTAGTCGGAACGTCCAGCTTCAGATAATCCAGCCATTTTTTATTAATGTAGGGAATATCTCCAATTGCCTGAATGGCTTCTTTCCCCGCACCAAGCTGCTCGATCCATGGGAAAGAATAAATATGTCCGTCCGGTGCTGTACACATTGTTCTGTATTCCGGGTATTTTTCAAATACAGCCTTAAGATTCGGCATGTATTTATCAATGAGATTTTCTACCGGAATAATGATTCCCTGTTTGGCATAACGAAGAAGATCATAATCACTCATCCCTGCGTTAAAAAGTCCATCCGGAAGATTTCCGAACTGTGCCAGCGCCAGATTTTTTTTGTCATTAAACTGATCCGATACAAAACAGGTCCAGTCAATGTGGACATTGGTCTGCTTTTCCAGTCTTTTAAAAATCGTTCTTTCATTAGGTTCCTGTGTAGATGTTGCAGGTGCACTGGTAATAAAAGACAGCTCTGCTTTTTCTTTCAGAGGAAAGGACACATCTTCCACCGGGATATCCGGATCTGTTTCTGCTTTCATGTGTTCTTTTCCGTTTCCACATCCGGCACTGCATACCATTATAATTGCAGAAAGCCCGATTGCCAATAATGCCTTCATTCTTTTTTTCATCATTATCAACCTCCTGTCATCAGCCTTTTACAGAACCAACCATAATGCCCTGGTCAAAATATTTCTGGAAGAATGGATACATGATCAGAAGCGGTAAACTTGATACAATGATCGTAGCATATTTCAGAAGTTCCGCTACCTTTGCCATCTGTGCAGTACTCTGGATATCTGCGATCATTCCGGGCTGCGGTGTATTCTGTACAAGGATGGAACGAAGTACCAGCTGCAATGGCTGCAGTTTCGCATCATTCAAATAAATCATAGCGTCAAAATAACTGTTCCACATTCCTACAAAGGACCACAGCGCAAGCACTGCGATGATCGGTTTGCATACCGGCATCATAATCTTGAAAAAATGCTCGATTTCCGTGGCACCGTCAATGGCAGATGCCTCTCTGAGTTCCTTGGGGATAGACTGATAATAGGTTCTGGCAAGGATCATGTTCCAGACATTAAACGCACCCGGAAGCAGGATTGCCCAGATTGTATTTACCAGATGCAGCTGATTGATCAGGATAAAAGTCGGGATCATTCCTCCACCGAAAAACATGGTAATGAGAAAAATAACATTGAAGAAATTTCTTCCCACAAATTCTTTCTTGGACATTGGATATGCTGCCAGCAGAGTTACCAGAACTGAAATAATGGTAAACACCAGGGAATAAAAAAATGAGTTTGCAAAGCCTCTCCAGATCATATTATTTTCAAGAACTCTGCGGTACGCATCGATCGTCCACTTCCGCACATCAAAGCTGATCCCCTGGCTGTTCAGCACATTCGGATCCATAAAGGATGCGATCACAACATATAAAAGCGGAACCAGAATGGAAAGTACAAATGCACCCAGAAGTACGTATCCGATTCCTAAAATGGCTTTGTCAGATGCCGAATATTTCTTTTTCTTTGCTTTTGCCATAACAGCACCTCCTATAATCCCTCTCCGTCATTCAGTTTCTTGACTACCCAGTTTACAAAGATCAAAAGAATTACATTGATCACTGAATTAAACAGCCCCACTGCTGTAGAATATCCATAGTCTCCATTCAGAAGACCGATTCTGTATACATAAGTAGAAAGAATCTCAGATGCAGGAAGGTTCATATCTGTCTGCAGTGCATATGCTTTTTCAAAACCAATGCTCATAATATTTCCGGCCTGAAGGATAAACTGGATCACAATGATGTTTTTAATAGCCGGAAGCTGTACATACCAGATCTGCTGCAGGATATTTGCACCATCCACCACTGCTGCCTCTTCCAGATCCTTACTTGCATTGGCAAGTGCTGCAGTATACATAATGGATGCCCATCCGGCTGTCTGCCAGATTCCGCTGGCTATGTAAATGGTACGAAATGCTGCCGGCATAGTCATCCAGTTGGCATCGGAACCGATCAGTTTATTCAGCGGACCTACCGGTGAAAGAAACATACGAACCATACCGCAGAGTACGATAACGGAAATAAAATTCGGCGCATAGATCAGAAGCTGAATTTTTTTCCTGATCCCGGCTCTCCGGATCTGATTCAGAAGAAGTGCCAGGATGATCGGAATCGGAAATCCCCACAGTAGTCCGTAAATACTCAGTTTCAGAGTGTTCACAAGATAATTCATAAAATCCGGTGATGCCAGAAATCTCCGGAAGTATTCCAGTCCTACCCATTTGCTTCCAAATATACCATCAATGACATTGTAGTCCTCAAAAGCGATCAGTACGCCACCCATGGGCACGTATTTGAAGATGATCGTCAGAAGAAGTGCAGGCAGCAGAAAAAACACATACAGCTGCCAGTTCTTTTTCACATACTGAAGCTTTTCTGCAGCAGTTCTTTTTCCTGCCGGAACAGCTTTCGCAGAACCTTTTTTCATTCTCTTTTCCTCCCTTTTTTGTTCTTTCGTTCTTGTTTAGTAACCGGTAAAGTAACCGGTTACTTTATAATTTGATACTACTATATGACATAGCTTCTGTCAACCTTTTTTGTTAATTTATTCAAGAAAAGTTACCGGTAACTTAACTGGTTATTTTTTTATTGCTATTTAACGTCTGTATTGTTATACTTAATTACATCAATCCAATTATCTTGTACGGTCTGCAGATTTCTCTTATATGATCACATCTGCATTCCGTATCATAACTTTCTGCTGTTAAAAGGAGACTATTTTTTTATGGCTAAAAAACAGGTAACATTTGCCGATATTGCAGAATACACTGGTTTTTCCAAGACTACGATCTCCAGATATTTCAATCATCCGGATTCTCTAACCCTGGAAAATCAGGAAAAGATCGCAAAAGCCCTTGATGAGCTCGGCTACAGAAAAAACAAGCTTGCCAGGGTCCTTGCCAATGGAAAAAGCGAATTTGTAGGGATCATTGTCCCGAACCTTTATCTTCATTATTATTCCGAAATGCTGACACAACTTCTTCGAAGTTACTCCGATTATCATTACAAATTTCTGGTTTTTGTCAGTGATGGCGGCCCGGAGAAAGAAATGCAGTATCTGGACGAGCTGATGGCTTATAAGATTGAAGGACTTATTGTTCTCAGCCATACTCTTTCCTCTGAAAAACTGGCTTCCTATAATATTCCTGTGATCGCCATTGAACGTGAAGCAGAACATATATGCAGCGTTACAACAGACAATTACATGGGCAGCATGCAGGCTACTTCTCTGCTGATACGTAATCAGTGTGATGTACTGATCCACATCAATGTCCATGTACCTGAGAATATTCCGGCTTACGACCGTATCCGTGCCTTTGAGGAAACATGCCGGGAATATCATGTTCCTTATGAACTGAACCTTAATGTTTCCGGTGATTCCTATCAGGAGCTTTTTGAACAGATGCGTGTGATCTTTCAGGATATTGACAGTAAATATTCCGGTCAGAAAAAAGGCATATTTTTATCCAATGATACTTACGCAAATATATTTCTCAATCTGATCTTCCAGAAATACAACTGTCTGCCGGATGAATATCAGATCATCGGATTCGATAATTCACCCATTGCTGCGGAGTCCATCATCCCGATCACTACTATTGGACAGCAGATTGATGTGATCGCACAGACTACCATGGAACTACTTGTGGAACAGATGAACGAAATGAAGAAAAGAAAACCGGCACCGCTTCAAAAACCGATCCACAAAAAGATCACTCCGGTTCTGATACGACGACAGACAACCGGAGACTGAAAATACTTACAACATTTTTCCATATTCCATAACAACCCGTATATTCATGTACCGGAGACTTCATGCTATAATTCTGTGGAAAAATGTCAGATAACCATTACCGCCGGGAAATATTTGACAGTTTTCCCGACATCTATAAATATCTATTCAGGGAGGAAATCATGAAAAAAGATCAGGAAATTTTTCAGGAACGTTTAAACCATCATCACGACGAGCTTCGATGGCTGTACACAGAGCTTTATCACAATGACGATATGTTTGCAGAGCTCTGCGACCAGATGTACCAGTATTTTACAGCACGCCGCCGCGCGCTCAAAAACCGCGACCTGGAAAGAGAAAAAAATCCGGACTGGTTCCGCCAGAAGGATATGCTTGGCATGATGCTCTATATTGACAATTTTGCCGGCAACATCAAGGGAGTTTCTGCCAAGCTTCCATATCTTAAGGAATGCAACGTGAACTGCCTGCATCTGATGCCGTTTCTGGACACTCCGAAGGGCCGTTCCGACGGTGGTTACGCAGTAGCCGACTTCCGCAAAGTCCGCCCGGACCTTGGTACTATGAAGGACCTGGCTGCCCTTGCAGATAAATGCCACAAAAACGGAATGAACCTGTGTATGGATTTTGTTATGAACCACACTTCCGAGGATCATGAGTGGGCCAAAAAAGCACGCCAGGGTGACGGCGAATATATGAGCCGTTACTTCTTCTACAACAACCGTGAGATCCCGGACGAGTACGAAAAGACCGTACCACAGGTATTCCCAACCACTGCTCCGGGGAACTTTACCTGGCTTCCGGATATCGGTCACTATGTCATGACTACCTTTTATCCGTACCAGTGGGATCTGAACTACGGCAATCCCCGTGTTTTCAATGAGATGATGTACAACTTCCTCTTCCTTGCAAACCAAGGAATGGACGTGATCCGTATCGATGCGGTTCCGTATATCTGGAAGGAACTGGGAACTCCCTGCCGTAACCTGAAGCAGGTGCATACGATCGTTCGTATGATGCGTATGATCGCCGAGATTGTCTGCCCAAGTGTCGTACTTCTGGGTGAGGTCGTTATGGAGCCGGAGAAGGTTGTTCCCTATTTCGGAACCGTAGAGAAGCCGGAATGCCATATGCTTTACAATGTAACAACCATGGCTACAACCTGGAACAGCATTGCCACTCGTGATATCCGCCTTCTGAAAAAACAGATGGATATTGTAAACAGTCTTCCGAAGCAGTACACCTTCCTGAATTATCTCCGCTGCCATGACGATATCGGCTGGGGACTTGATTTCGCCACCCTGAAGGAATGGGGCATGGATGAGCCATCCCATAAGCGTTACCTGAATGATTTCTTTACAGGAAAGCATCCGGGAAGCGACAGCCGCGGAGAGCTCTATAATGATGACCCGGTAACTCAGGATGCCCGCTTCTGCGGAACTACTGCTTCCATGTGCGGGATCGAGGCTGCTCTTTTTGAAAAAGATGACGAGAAGCTGAAAAGGGGTATCCGCGAGGATCTGATGCTTCACGCATATATGCTTACCCAGTCCGGAATCCCGATGCTTTACAGCTCCGATGAAATCGGACGTCTCAATGATTATTCCTATAAAGAGGATCCGGATAAGGCTGCAGATTCCCGCTATATCCACCGTGGTGCTTTCCAGTGGGAGCTTGCCGAAAAAAGAAACTCCAAATCCTCCGTTGAGGGACAGATCTTCCAGACTCTTAGCCGCATGGAGCAGATCCGCAGCCAGGAATCTGTTTTTGATAAGGACTGTGACGTGTATACATACGATGTTCATGATGACAGCATCCTCTGCATCCTCCGCCAGAAAGGAAACGAACGTTTCATCGGAATCTTCAATTTCAGTGACAGCGAAAAAACTGCCTGGATGCAGGAGGAAGGAACCTTCCGTGATCTGATCACTGACCAGACACTGGAGCTTAAGGACGTGGAGCTTCCGGCTTATGGATTTATGTGGTGTAAGAGGATATAATGATCCTGTGGCAGTTTCCAGGATCATGAGATCACTGACTTACCTTTAATTTGTTATTCATGTAAATAAAAAAGGCGTGGCCTTACGGATCGATATATTTCTTTCATTAACAACTCAGTAAATGAACGAGCATATCAATCCGGATCCACGTCTTTTTATTATGTTATATCTTTATTTTTTATAAGCTGTTCTGACATCCAGAAATTACTTGCAGAGCTCCTCTGCCATTGCATCAATCTCTGCCACATTCTCATCGCTGAGAGAAGACATGATCTTTACATTGTTCTCAAGCCATGTGATATTTTTGCTCTTCTCGAACATTCCTTTCATGACTTTGGCTGCAGTCGGTGCCCAGCTTCCGTTCTCAATAAGGCCGATGGTGCGGTTCTGATAATTACGCTCTGTCAGGTTCTCGATGAATGTACGCATAAACGGGAATGCTTCTCCATTGTATGTAATGCTGGCCAGTACCAGCTTGCCGTAGCGGAAAGCGTCCTCCACTGCCTCTGCCATGTCTTCTCTTGCAAGATCGCAGACAACAACCTTCGGGCAGCCTTTTTCCTCCAGCTTCTGTGCAAGAAGCTCTGCTGCTTTCTTTGTATGTCCGTATACAGATGTGTAGGCGATCATTACGCCTTCGCTCTCTACTTTATAAGAAGACCAGATATCATATTTCTCCAGATAATGTCCAAGATTTTCGGTAAGAATCGGTCCGTGGAGCGGGCAGATGGTCTGGATATCAAGAGTTGCTGCTGCCTTGAGAAGCTTCTGTACCTGCGGACCGTATTTTCCGACGATTCCGATATAGTAGCGACGTGCTTCGCAGTCCCAGTCCTCTTCTACATCAAGAGCTCCGAATTTGCCAAAGCCGTCTGCGGAAAACAGAACTTTGTCTGTGCTGTCATATGTAACCATAACCTCCGGCCAGTGAACCATCGGTGCAAATACAAAGGTAAGGACGTGTTTTCCAAGTGTCAGGGTGTCACCGTTGGCTACAATATGTTTCTTTCCTTCCAGATCCATTCCACGGAAGAAATTCTCCATCATGGTAAAGGTCTTTGTGTTGGCAACAACAGTTGTATCCGGGTATGCTTTCATGAAATTCTCAATATTTGCTGCATGGTCCGGCTCCATATGCTGGACTACAAGATAATCCGGTTTCGCACCATCCAGAACCTCTGCAACTTTTCCCAGCCACTCTTCTGTGAAGCCGGCATCTACAGTGTCCATAACTGCGATCTTCTCATCTTTGATCACATAGGAGTTGTAGGACATTCCGTTTGGCACTACATACTGTCCCTCAAACAGGTCTACCTGATGATCGTTTACTCCTACATAATAAATATCATTTCCGATTTTCATTGTATTGAGTTCCTCCTTAGTCTGCTGTATTTTATATTTCCAATATTTCTGAAAATACTTTCTTATTGCTCTCATTTATTATATCATTGTTCGTACTGAAATCAATGTAGAATCTATAAATAAAAACAAACCTCTGCGCCTGGTAAAAGAGCTATTTTCCCCTCTTTACAAACCTATTCCAACATAGTATTGTATACCTTGGATGAAGGAATTTTTTATAATTTTTATGAGGTAAACTATGTGTGAAAATGAAAAAAAGAAAACGTCTTCCATTGAGATGACCTCCGGCTCTCTCTGGAAAAATATCCTCCTCTTTAGCCTTCCCCTGATGGGGTCCCAGGTGTTGGAGGTTCTTTTTAATTTAAGTGATGTTGCGGTTGTGGGGCGATTTGCAGATTACATGGCACTTGGAGCTGTGGGTTCCACAACTCTGCTGGTCACTTTATTTACCGGAATCCTGATCGGCATGGGCGCCGGAGTCAATGTTCGTGTAGCACACGAGCTTGGTGCCGAAAACAGAAAAGGTACCGAAGAAACGATTCATACATCTCTTCTTCTCTGTGCCATCGCAGGACTTCTGGTCTGTGTCGTCTGTCTTCTGTTTTCCGGACAGATGCTGTCCATGATGAATACGAAACCGGAGCTGATGGACCAGGCTGTTTTATATATGAAGATTTATGCTCTGGGTATGCCGGCCATGGCTGTATACAATTTCGGTAACGGCGTATTAAGTGCCCGCGGCGATACGAAGCGACCGCTGATCTATCTTTCCATTGCCGGAGTGATCAACGTTCTTCTGAACCTGTTTTTCGTTATCGTCTGTCATATGGCCGCCGCAGGTGTGGCAACTGCCAGCGCGATCGCACTGTATATCTCCGCAGCGCTGGTAATGATCCACCTCCTTCGGAGAAAAGACGAATGCAGGGTATCCCTGCGTAAGCTCCGTCTTCACCCGAAGGCCTGTAAAGCAGTACTGCTTCTTGGTATTCCCACAGGTCTGCAGAACGGAATTTTTGCCATTGCAAATCTGTTCGTACAGACCGGTGTCAACTCCTTCGATGCAGTCACGGTTTCCGGAAATGCCGCTGCCGCAAATGCAGACTCTCTGATCTACAACGTCATGTTTGCTTTCTATACTGCATGCGCAAGCTTCATCGGTCAGAACTGGGGTGCCGGAAATAAAAAACGTATGCTGAAGACTTATGGGATCAGCCTTACCTATGCCTTCATCGCAGGTGCGATCCTTGGTGGACTGCTTCTTGTTTTCGGTCCGCAGTTTCTGTCACTGTTTGCCACAGAACCGGCAGTCATCGATGCCGGCATGGAGAGAATCCGGATCATGGGCTTCAGCTATGCCTTCAGCTGTTTTATGGATTGCAGTATCGCCGCTTCCCGTGGCATCGGAAAAAGTATCCCACCAACCATCATCATCATTCTGGGATCCTGTGTATTCCGTGTCATCTGGTTCTATACGGTGTTCGCACACTTCCAAACCATTTCCTCACTTTATCTCCTGTATATTTTCTCATGGGGAATTACAGGCTTTGCGGAGGTTCTGTTCTTTGCTGTAAGCTTCCGGAAAATTCGGACCTGATACTTCAAATATATAGCGCCAGACGAAGCATTGATCTGGCGCTTTTTATATCTTTCTCGCGTTTTATGTACATTTGTCTTTACAAGGCGGACATAATTGTATATAATTATCCTGTTGTGCTTTTACGCAATGCAGTAATACCGGCTTAGAACGATCCGCCCTTTACACTGGATCGTTGCTTTGCGGCTCAGCATTTTTTAGCACACTCACACAATAGGAAAGAGGAAACTAGTTATGAAAAAACTGATTCAAAAATGGAACAGCATCAACCTGATCAAGCGCATCATCTGTGGTCTGATCGTTGGTATCATTCTCGGACTTGCGATCCCTCAGGCATCTGTGATCTCCATTCTCGGTGATCTGTTCGTCGGTGCTCTTCGTGGAATTGCTCCGCTTCTGGTGTTCTTCCTGGTAATGAGCTCTCTGTGCCACATGGGAAAAGGCCAGAAAACAAACATGAAATTCGTTGTTGTACTTTATCTTCTGGGAAATATACTCTCAGCACTGGCAGCTGTGATCTCCAGCCGCCTGTTCCCGATCATGCTGACTTTTTCCGAAAGTACAAATACTTCCGACGTCACTCCGCCAAGCGGTGTTGCAGAGGTCCTCAAAAACCTTCTGATGAACATTGTTTCCAACCCGGTTGACGCACTTGTCAACGCCAACTATATCGGTATCCTTGCATGGGCCATCATCTTCGGTATCGCACTGAAGGCCGCAAGTGAAACTACCAAGACTGTCATCGAAAACATTTCCGATGCAACCTCCACAGCCGTAAAATGGATCATCAGCCTTGCTCCATTTGGTATCATGGGCCTGATCTTCACAACCATCTCCGAGCAGGGACTTAGTGTACTGTTAAGCTATGGCCGTCTGATCTGTGTACTGGTGGGAACCATGCTCTTTGTCGCACTGGTGATCAACCCGATCATTACTTTCATCTGCACACGCCAGAATCCATATCCGCTGGTTCTGCGCTGCCTGAAGGACAGTGGTATCACAGCATTCTTCACAAGAAGCTCTGCCGCCAACATTCCGGTAAACATGGAGCTGTGCAAGGATCTCGGACTTGATGAGGATACCTACTCCATCTCCATCCCTCTTGGTGCGACCATCAACATGGGTGGTGCAGCGATCACCATTTCCATCATGGCTCTGGCAGCTGCACATACACTCGGTATCAGCGTAGACTTCCCGACCGCTCTGATCCTCTGCATCCTGGCTGCTGCAAGTGCGGCTGGTGCTTCCGGAGTTGCCGGCGGTTCTCTTCTTCTGATCCCGATGGCCTGCAGCCTTTTCGGAATCCCCAATGATGTTGCCATGCAGGTAGTTGGTGTCGGTTTCATCGTAGGCGTGATCCAGGATTCCTGTGAGACAGCACTGAACTCTTCCACAGACGTACTTTACACAGCATGTGCCTGCAGGATCAGAAAGAATAAATGATCACACTTATAAACCGTCAGTCGGATATTCCTGATCCGCATTTGAGTCAGGCAGATATTTGTAATTGAAACAGGGGACTCCCTTGATTCGGTTAAAAAGAGCAGATCTTCCGTATTTGGAAAATCTGCTCCTTTTTTGGCTTAGAGCGTGTTTGAAAAAGGCTTTCTGCAAGATGTGCGTCACAATTTGTGGGAGATTTTGTCCGGATGAGGGCGCCGTAGCGGGCTACGGCAACTGAATTCGGGTAAAATATACCGCAAAGTGGGGCGTGCAGATTACGGGAATGATTTTTCAAACACGCTCTAACCTTCAGTTCCTGCAATATCTGCCCCATATAAAATTATCCGTAATCGGTAAATGAAACATCCTCTACATTCGAAAAAGCTTCCAGTTCTCTCCCATCTGCACAGCCAGATATACAAGCTCAAAGATCACAGCTACAGATCCAAGCTTAAAAAGCAGGGAATCCACAAAGCCTCCTGCCTTACAGAAATCCAGCGCAATGCCTCCCGGCAGCGGATATAGGATCCGTACCCGTTTCCGGTTAAAGCAGTCCAGCACCAGATGTGATGCGAATCCAACCACAAAATAAAGGACCAGCTTCACGGACACCATGGATATGGCTGCACTTAAAATGGCCATAGCCATGATCGAATGCATAAATGACCGGTGCGGCTGATTTTTTCCAAAGGCGCAGACTGCAATAAAAATAATAACTCCCATGGCAACCGGCGCCATAGACTGGTTATTGCGGATCTTTTCCCAGATGGAAAAATTATAAAAATAATTCAATGCGATCTCTGCTGCCACAAGCAGTACCGCGATCAGTGTGATCCGGTCCGCATCCTTATGGGATTTGGAGGTTCCTACATCAATGTCGCTGATCAATGCTCCAAGCATTCCTGTTCCTGCCGCAAGTACCAGACCGGAAAACGTAGAGGGCTGTGTAACTGCCAGCACTGTTCCGAGTCCGACTGCCGCGTGTGTTTTTCCTGTCATAATTCTCCCCTTATTGTAAAAAATCTTCCGTTATTCAGGATTATCCACTGCTACAGATCAGACACTCTCTTCTGATCTTCTGCATATATAAATGTATCACTTTATCATTTACCGCAGATCTGAAAATACAATAAGGCAGCTGTCAGCCTTACCTTTTACTGACAGCTGCCTCCACGAAACAGCATTATATCACATAAAAAATCACAATTCTATCTAAAATCTTTCTACTTTCTTTCACGTCCCGTTTAAATGGAATATGTCTCTTGGATCTCTCTTTTAATCAGACCAGTTCATACGTCCGTAGCGAAGTGCAATATCATGGATTTCTTTCTGAAGCTTCACAGTCAGCTCCCTTTTGCGGATCCTCCACTTCCAGTTCTTTCCTACTGTGGAAGGCTGGTTCATTCTGCAGCTGTTATCCAGGCCCATATAATCCTGCATAGGGATCACACAGAGCTTTGCACTGCTTCTCATAACCAGGCTGATAAAGCATTTATGCAGCTCTTTATCCGGTGTATAGTTATCACAGAGATAATCCCTGGCAAGCTTACGCTCTTTTGCCATAATGCTCTTCCACCATCCGGCGATGGTCTCATTATCATGGGTTCCTGTGTATGCCACACTGTTCTCCGGATAGTTGTGTGGAAGATAATCATTGGCACAGCCGGAATCTCTGGAATCAAACGCAAACTCCAGGACCTTCATTCCCGGGAATCCACTGTCATGGACAAGCTGACGCACAGAATCTGTCACATAGCCAAGATCCTCCGCAATGACCTGCTTCCAGCCAAGGGCCTGCTCCACTTTACGGAACAGATCGATCCCGGGACCTTTTTCCCAGTGACCGCCAATGGCATTTTCTGCACCGTACGGAATGGAAAAATACTCGTCAAAGCCACGGAAATGATCGATCCTTACCACGTCATAAAGGCGGAATACGTAGCTCAGTCTGGAGATCCACCACTGATATCCTGTATTTCTGTGGTAATCCCAGCGGTACAGTGGATTTCCCCAAAGCTGTCCTGTTGCGGAAAAACCGTCCGGCGGGCATCCGGCTACAGCCACCGGCACATTCTCCTCATCCAGCTGGAAAAGCTCCGGATGAGCCCAGGTATCTGCACTGTCCATAGCTACATAGATCGGGATATCTCCGATGATTTGAATGCCTTTTTCGTTGGCATATTTTTTCAGTTTCATCCACTGCTCATAGAATTTGAACTGCATATACTGCTGGAATTCAATATCAAAATATAATTCTCTGCGATAGTAGTCCATGGCATTTGCCCAGCGAAGGCGGATATCCTCTGCCCATTTTGTCCACTCAACACCGCCGAACTGATCCTTTACTGCCATAAAAAGTGCATAGTCGGAAAGCCACCAGCTGTTTTCTGCAACAAATTTCTGATAATCCGGATTCTCGCTGGTGTTGCTGTTTTCGTAAGCTTTGCGGAGAAGCTTATAACGGCCTTTGTAGATTTTTTCATAGTCTACGCTGTCTGCTCTTCTTCCCCAGCTGACCTTATCACAGTCCTCCTTTGTAAGGACGCCTTCCTCCACCAGTGCCTTCAGGCTGATAAAATACGGATTTCCCGCAAAAGTGGAGAAGGACTGGTACGGAGAATCTCCGTAACTGGTAGGTCCCAGCGGAAGAATCTGCCAGTAGCTCTGTCCCGCTTCCTTCAGCCAGTCCACAAAATCATAGGCACTCTTTGAAAAACATCCGATGCCGTACTCTGACGGCAGGCTTGTGATCGGCATCAGAATGCCGGCTGCTCTTTTATCCATATCTTTTCTCTCCTTATGTTGAGCCCTGCATCTCAGAGCATCTTATCTATTATCCTCTCACGGATGCATATTCATATAATCTACGCAACCGTTTGCGTAAATTATACGTCCATTTTGCATGAAGTGCAATGCGTTTTTGTCTTTTCTACCTTTCTTACAATTTTTACATCCTGATTTTGTGCAGTTTTTCATTATGTCAAACAGAATCTGTCTGCATCTCACTACCTGATTTTCTGTGCATCTGTTTTTACGCAATTTCATGCAATTTTCCGTGCAATATGTTTGACAGTATCCTTGTTATGAACTACAATATCTCTATCAGACTGAGATAAAAAAGCCGGATCAGAGGCATACTTCCGCTTTGATCCGGCATATCCGTGAGGAGGCAAATTTATGGCAGTAACCATCAAAGATGTGGCAGCTCTGGCCGGGGTGTCCCCGTCCACCGTTTCCAGAACCTGCAAAAATAATCCATCTATCAGTAAAGAAACCAAGGAACGTGTACGCAGAGCCATGGCGGAGCTTGGCTATGAGCCGAATTTCCAGGCCAGCAACCTGGCAGCACAGATTTCCCGCTCCATCGGTATCATCCTGCCTCCATCCCCAAAGGAGACATACGAGAATTCCTTTTACCTTGAGACGATCCGGGGGATCAGCCACTACTGTAACGCACATCAGTATATCAGCACCATTGTTACCGGTCAGAATGAAGAAGAGATCCTTAACGCAGTACGTTCCATGTCCAGAAGCGGTAAGGTTGACGGATTTATTGTTCTTTATTCCCGTGTGAATGATTCTGTTATTGATTTTCTTTTCAGTGAAGGACTTCTCTATATCCTGATCGGAAAACCGGCACAATACACCAATCATACAATCTATATCGATAATGACAACCTTCTGGCCGGACAGGAGGCAACGGAGTATCTTTATGCTCTGGGCCACCGGAAGATCGCTTATCTGGGTGTAGATAATTCCCTGGTCTTTTCCGCAGACCGCAAAACCGGCTATATGACTGCGCTGATCAGCCACGGATTAACCGTACAGCCCGAATACTGTATAGAGGTTCCTGCCGCTTCCCAGAATGAGTTTCAGGAGCTTCGAAAGCTGCTTTTAAGTGAGGAGCGCCCTACAGCTGTGCTTGTCAGTGATGATATTCTGGCACTTTCCCTGGAGCGGATCTGTATAGAAGCAGATATCTCCATACCGGAGGATCTGTCCATTCTTTCCTTTAACAACTCACTTTTTGCCAGACTGACTTCGCCTCAGCTGACCTCCATTGATATTAACTCCGGGCAGCTTGGAATGGAAGCAGCCACGCAGATGATCAGTCATATCGAAAATCCGAGCCTTCCGGCCACAAAGATCATTGTACCTCACCAGCTGATCGAAAGGAACAGCTGCCGGAGGATCTGATCTGCTTTCAAACAAAAAACAGGTATCTTCTCTGCTGACTGTGTATTGACCACCACTTATCGATCTGACATTGGTGGTCGATCTACCGCCCGGCAAAAAGATATCTGTTTTTCATTTTTTATAATACTTTTTATAATGCTTTCTCATAACACCAGTACATATGTCCCCAGAGTTCACACTCTCCCACGTTCTCAAAATTCAGCTTATCATAAGAACGGAGTGCTTTTACATTGTCCTTCGCAACAAGAAGATGTACAGCTTTATAGCCCCGCTTCTTCAGCTCTTCCATCACACCCTTAAGAAGTTTCCCGGCAATCCCCTGATTCTGGAATTCCTGACATACTCCCACCCGGGAGACCTCCGCTGACGGCACCATGGTTTCTGACCAGCATGTGAGACATTCCACATTTGGATCATCATCAATGGAGATCACACCTGCGATATTTCCCGCATCGTCCCGCATACAGAACAGCGCATCTCTGGAAAGATCAAATTCCACTTCTTTTTCTGAAGGATACTCCTCTGTCCACACACAATAGGGCGTCCCCAGCAATGAACGGTACAGCTTCAGAACTGTATCTGCTTCTTCTCTTTTTACACGCTCGAAATTCATTTTATATCCTTTCTCCTGAAAATACATTCTTTTTCCGCCCGGATCTCGCCAGTATCAGGATCACAGCAAATGTAATGATCTCTGAACTCAGGAAGGACACACGCCATTGATCCCAAATAATCCGGAAATAGCTTTTTCCCAGGACCGTCAAATCTGCAATCTGCACCATGTCTTTTCCTGATTCTGGTTTTCATCCCATTTATCATTTATTCTAACTCAAAAAAGCTTCCCTTTTTGTTACTGATAATAACATCTTCCGCTACACCCCGCCGGAAACACTGTCCGTTTTAATGTATACTGAAATTCCCTCTCATTTTCTGCAGCGTCCAGAATTTCCAACGCTTTTCGCAAATTCCGGATATCTTTTTCCATGTGATCCACATAGTTTCCCCGGCCAACCAGCTTCAGATGCGTGATCCCTGCCTGCTTCAGCTGATACAGTGCACACAGTCCACAGCCTGTCTCACCACAAAGATATCCGGATTCATCATATGCTTTCAGATCCGGTTCCTGATCCCACGCCTGCTCCTGAAGAGCCATTATTTTTTCCGGAACAGCATCACCATTCCGTACAGTTCCAAGCCAATAGGACACCCTGCAAAGATATCCCATCTCATCACAGTGAAGAGAATTACAGAATGCTCCCGTAAACTGGCACATTTCATTCAGCACAAAGGCCTCGAACTGCATTCCCGCCTCCGGTCGGATCCCAGCCTGTTTTTCCACTTCTCTCTGAGATGCAATAACAGACTGCATATCCCGGAACGTGTTTTTCCGATGAAAGATCAATCTCTTCAGAGGAAAGCGCCGGAACATCTTCAGCATTTCACTGTTCACTTCCCCCGTCTCTCCGCTGAGATGGATCTCACAGGAAATCCCCCTGTTTTTCAGATAAACAAGAAGCGCCGGATCTGCAATGATATAGCTTCGAAATCCAATTCCCATGCACTTTTCTATGATATCTCCGATCTCCGGATACTGTTCCGGAAGATAATACAGGGAATTGAAGGTGAGATGCACCGGCTTTTTATATTTTTTTACCATCCGGGAAAGAATTTCCAGCTCACTGTATGCTCCAAGCTGAACATTACAACAGAGAACCTCCCTGCGATTTAACGGCATTACTGTGCCATATTTTTCCGCCCAGGAAAATGGTACATAGCCACAGAAAAATTCATCTGCTCCTGCCTGCACAAAACGTTCATATTCATCTATGGAGCCTAACCCGGCTGTTATTTTCATACTGTTATCCATGTCCTGTTCCTTTTTCTGCAATGTATTCTTGTCAAACAGATATTCGTGCTCCACCTTCACAGCCTGCTCATCACCTGTCATATATTAACAACAATGCGATCCGGCTTTGTGCCTTTTATATTTTTCCACATTTCAGGTATCTCCGGAAATGTTTTATCCACACCGAACAGGGAATTATACCTCCCTGCCATGTGTAAATGTTCCGGATAAAGAAGTGTGTATTTTTCACAAAATTTCGGACAGTGCTCCGCAAGCTGCTGTGTACCACGATCCCCAGTGGTGCACAAAGCATACAATGGACAATACTGCGAAGTGTTTGTCTGATAAAAAGGCAGATGCAGACTGTTTTTTCCCGGGGGAAGCTCCTGTGGATATCCACAGGACTCCCACTCGTATCTGTGGATATGAAATTCTTCAGCCAGAAAATCCCGATAAAACCCCGCATTCAGGCTGTTTTGCTGAAATAATAAGGTATCACCGGATTTATATTTCATTCGCGGATCCTTTTTTCGTTTATTAAGCAATGTGCCCAGAACAGGATGCAGGCGGGATGTTTTTCCACAGAGCATTTCCACCATGGCCCAGTCATTGACTACGATTTCCACATTCACCCCATGAATACAGCACCAGTTATCCACCTTTTCCAGAAGCTTTCCCACAGACAAAAGCATAAATTCCCGGATATAAGAAAATACCAGTGTGATCTCCGATCCCTCCGAATACACTTTATCCATGATAGAAAAAAGCTGCTCTTCTATCGGAAACAAATTATGGCAGAACTGATTTCCAATATAAAATCTGTCCGGTATCCGGCCTGCAAAATAACTGTGAGTGAGATAATTCTTCTGCCAGTAAGACGCCAGAAAAGCCTGCAGCGGCTGGCACAGATATTCTTCATACAGGGAAGTGCAGTTTAATTCCAGGGCAAACTCTGCATTATCCAAAAGCCTTAATTCTTCTGCACCCATTGTATCCTGTGGATTTCCGGAAGCCTTTTCATTTTCTCTAAAAAACCACCGCTTCTTCTGTTCCTCCAGACTCCTGCAATGCATCTCATCCAGCTCCGCAGGATAACCGGTCAGTGATTTCGCCAGCTCTCCATCGTCTCCATCCAGCTTCAGACGGATATATCTGTTGTACTCTCCGGCCAGACGCCGAACCTCCTGTACATAATCCTTCTGTTCCACTCTCACAGAATATTCCCTGTAAAAATATTTTCCGGTTTTCTTTTCAACTGGCTGTTGATCCTGCAGGCATTGCTCCTCTGCTGCACTCATCCCAAACCTCCGGATCTCCACTCTCCTGTACCCGGCTTTTTTCATATCATAAAAACAGATCAGAAACTGCTCCGGTTCCGGGCATTCCTCTGCCAGCCGAAATCGAAATCCATCTTCACCCAGCTCTGTGATCCGGATTTCTTTGCTGTCCATAAAACCGGATAGTAATCCAAATGGTATCATAGAGATCCTCATCAGGAAAGCTTCCTCCCTTCAGGCAAAAAAAGGAGATGCCATATGCTCCCATACAGCACCTCCCACTGTTCCTTCTTATTTCACTTCTACTAATTCAATTCTGAAATTCAGCTCTTTACCTGCCATCTCATGATTAGCATCGAAAGTAATGGTTTTTTCATCTTTTGCGTTAACTTTAACCGGGAACGGCTGACCATACTGATTGGAGAGGTATACCTGCTGTCCTACAGTAAGATCCTCAGCACCCGGAAGCTGTTCGATCTCAAGTGTAAAAATCGCATCCGGATTCGGCATACCGTAAGCTTCCTCAGGCATCAGATGAACATCTACCACCTGGCCAACCTCCATGTTTGCAACTGCCGCATCAAAGCCTTTAATCATCTGTCCTGCTCCGCAGATGAATTCCAGTGGCTCGCCACGGTCATAGGAAGAATCAAACTGTGTTCCGTCATTAAAGGTTCCTCTGTAATGTGTACGGCAGGTTTTTCCGACATTAGGACCTGTGATAGATGGCTGGGAACCGCATCCGCCGCCACAGCCTCCGCAGGAATGTCCGTCTTCATGACCGCCGCAGGAGTGTCCATCCTCATGGCTTCCGCAGGAATGTCCATCTTCATGATGGTGATGATCACAATTCACACCTGTGGATACCAGCTCGCCCTTCAGATAAGCATCCACAGCCGCATCTACGTCACCCTGTGCTCCGGAACATAACTCAACACCAGCCTCAGCAAGTGCTGCCTGAGCGCCGCCGCCGATTCCGCCACAGATCAGAACGCTGATCCCCTGATCTGCAAGAAGTCCGGCAAGTGCACCATGTCCGGTGCCATTGGAGCTGATCACTTCACTGGAAATAACCTTGTTATCCTCCACCTCATATACCTTGAAAAACTCCGTTTTTCCAAAGTGCTGAAAAATGTTTCCATTATCGTATGTTGCTGCAATTTTCATTTGTAAAACCCTCCATTAGTCAGATATGTATTATATTAGTATATCGTGCAGGCAGGATAAAAGCAAGGTTTAACTTCGCTCACAAAAAACACCTCGCGGGACATTGCCAGTGAACAGTAACCTCTTGCTGTCATTCAATGAATCCAGTATAATAGAAGAATCTGTAAAAATAAACGATTTTTTAAATAAGAAGGTTTGAACTAAAATGAAATCATACGAAGAATTACTTTCAGATATTGAAGAAGACATGGAGCTCATGGGTTCCTCACACATTGTTTATTCCATGGAAGAGGACGACATTGTTACCGATTATGATTATCTTCCATCCGATTCCTGTACGATCTCCATTACCTTAAAGGAGCTTCAGGAAAAGCTTCAGCTGCAGATGCTCTATACAAAAGTTTCCGCTCATACAGCCGGAGCAGATAAAAATGCCCCGAAATTAGCTGTTGTTTTTCCGGGCATCGGATACACTGCTGACAAGCCGCTTCTGTACTATACCAGCCGCCTTGCCAGCAAACACGGCTACAAAATCCGCACGGTATCCTATGGCACCCTCCCGGAAAATGTCAAAGGAGATCCTGAAAAAATGAAACAGGCCTTTGACCTTGCCCTGGAACAAACAGAACGCTCCTTAGGCAGCATCGACTGGAATTCCTATGGCAGCATTCTGTTTATTTCCAAAAGCATTGGTACAGTCATCTCCTCTGCCTATGCTTCCCGACACGATCTGACTGTAAAAAGCATCCTGTTCACGCCTCTTGCAGAGACCTTTTCCTTCCCACTTGCCGGAAGCATCGCCTTCCACGGCACCGCAGATCCCTGGGCCGAAACCGATTCCATCCGGAAACTGGCAGCGCAGAAAGATGCACCTCTCTTTCTCACCCAAAACGCCAACCATTCTCTGGAAACCGGTGATGTACTGACGGATATCTTTATTCTAAAAACTACAATGGAGCGGGTCCAGCGTTTTATTTAACGCCGGCCCGCTTATTTTTCCCCACCCACTAAAAACTGAGGTGTCAGCTTATTCAGCTCACGATCCATGGAAGTTCTGGAAATATCACTGATGTCCTTCAGGGCAAACACTTTAGAAAAGCCGATCTCCATCATGTGATCCAGATCCCATGCCGGGCGCTTTTTATCACTCATAAACAGCTTACTGCTGAGCTCTTTCCCTGTTTCCGCATCTTCATGAGCATGGATACCTCTTCCGTATTTTTCCCACATGGCAGCATCATGTGCCTCGTAAATCTTTTTCTTTTCTTCATCATAAAGATGCAGATACCAGCAGGCGTCCGATACCAAAAGGCGTCCGCCTTTTTTCAGTACACGCAGCCACTCCTTGTAAGCCTTCTGTGGATCATCCAGCGTCCATGTGATATTTCTGCAGATAATCATATCAAATGTCTCATCCGGGAAATTCAGATTGTGGCAGTCCATAGTCATCAGATCTGCGGATAAACCTGCTGCCTTTACATTTTCCTTTGCTTCATGGATCATATTTTCAGTAATATCGATCCCGGTCACATGATGTCCTTCTTTTCCCAGCATAATTTCAAAAAATCCCGGCCCGCAGCCTACATCCAGTACTTCCAGATGTTCTTTTTCCGGCGCATACTCCAGAATCAGATTTTTCCAGTTTTCTGCTGTTTCACTTTTCAATTCTGCCTTGATCCCTTCGCTGTAAATGCCAGCTTCTCCTTCCCAGTACTCTTTGATCTTATCATTTTGCATGTCACTTCTCCTTCTTTGTGGCTACTACAATAAATTTTTTTCCCTGATATCCGTATTTCCAGAAATCCATCGTCCATGGTCTGTTTAGCCAGCGGTTCTCTCTGATCTGAATCCTGGCAAAGCGTACCTTTTTTAATATCTGAAAGTCCGCTTCCGGACGCTTCTGCGATGTAAATGGCAGCTTTTCATAAATTCCGCTGTTTTCCTTCACGTCAGATCCATATGTTTTTCTTTCTGTAACATAAATAAGAAAATCAGCAATTTTCATATGGATCTTATTTTTTAATGTGGGTTCGACGGTCCGATAGTCCCCATCAAAATAAATGATCCTTCCACCTGGTTTTAATACAGCCTTCCAGCGTCTGAAAGCTTTTTCCGGATCATATAATGTCCACACCGCATCTCTGGAAAGTATCACATCATAGCTTTGTTCCTGTTCCAATGGCAAAGTTACACCATCTTCCTCACAGATTTCCACCTGCTGATGATACTGTCGCATATTCCTTCTGGCTTTTTCTACCATTCCTGATGAACCATCGATCGCTTTTACATCATGTCCCAGACGCGCTGCTATGATGCTCATAAAACCCGGGCCGCAGCCCACTTCTAAAATACGAAGGGGCTCAGGTCCAAGAAGTCTTTTCAATTCTTTTGTCCAGTAAGATACCGTTCTTTTGTTACTCAATTGTTTTTGGATCATATCATCATAATCACCGGAATCTTCTGTCCATTTATTCTCGATCTTTTCAAACATTTTTTTACTCCACTACATCCAGTGTTGCCCAGTTAATGCCTTCATAGGCAGTCGGTGCAAGCTCTACATTGGTCAGTCTGGTATTGTTATAGATATAATCACGGTTCGGATAATACAGCGGTACTGTTACTGCCTGATCATTGATACGTGTGAGGATCTTATCGTATAATTCCGTCCGCTTTTCTTCATCCTGTGTCTTTAATACTTCTCCGAGATCTTTGTTCAGCTCCTCATCGTACCAGTTTACTGCCTTTGCTCCATCTTCCGCATAGAACATTGATTTCAGGAATCCATGAGGCATCCAGGAATCTTCATAGCTGCGGTAAATGCACAGATCGTAATCTCTGGTGTTCCAGATCTCATCATAGTAAGCTGCGGATTCTTTTTCTACCAGTTCAATACCTACACCGACCTTCTCATATTCAGATTTCAGGAATTCACAAAGAGATTTCCATGAAGCATATTCTTCAGTCTGGAATACCAGTCTGAGGCTCAGTGGTTCTCCGTCTTTTTCTACAATACCATCTCCATCTGTATCCTCATATCCTGCTTCCTTTAACAGTTCCTTTGCTTTATCCGGATCATATGGATAGCCCTTGCTGTTTTCTTCTGTTACATAAGGAACTGTCGGAGACATAAGTCCGGTTGCAGGATTGCCGTAACCATCCAGCAGATCATTTACAATGCTTTCTTTATTTGTTGCATAATTCAGTGCCTGACGTACGTTTACATCCTGAAGCGCCGGTGTATCATAATTTTCGATCAGATAGTAAGAAAGTGTGGAAACCTGCTGTTCTGTCGATAAATTTTTATCTGCCTGGATAATACTGAAGCTTTCGGATGGAATATCCTGAAGATTCAGATCTGCCTCTCCACTCTGAAGTGCCATCACTCTGGCATCACCGTCTACCACCTGTTTCAGAACTACTTTATCAATATTTGGTTTCTCACCGTAATAATTAGGATTTGGTACCAGGACAACCTCCTGACCGCTTTCATAACTGTCGATCATCCACATTCCGGTACCCACTTCCTGACAAAATTCTCCATCTTCATCCAGTGCACTTTCACAGGTAAAACGGAACGGTCTTGGATAGCTGAATTCGATCAGCAGAGTATAACATGGTTCTGCGAACTTAAATTCTACAGTATAATCATCTACCTTTGTAACATTTTCCAGTTTGGCTGAAAAGTTACCGATCACATCCTGTTCCACCCATCTGTTATAATTCCACATCACATTGTCTGCATTAAACTCTGTGCCGTCCGAGAATTTCACATCTTTTCTTAAATGGAACGTATAGGTTGTGCCATCTTCGCTGATATCCCAGGATTCTGCCAATGCCGGTTTGATTTCTCCATTTTCTCCGTAACGTACCAGAGGATCATAGATCATTTCATAAAGACGAAAGTCCGGACCACTTTTTATAGGGTCACAAAGTTCAGGAGTCAGATCAATGGATGTCATTGCCGTAACTACTTTTTCCTCTTTTGCCTGTACATTGACACCTGTCAGTAAAGTTGCCGCCACCATGCTCAATGCTATCAATTTTGCTACACGTCTTTTCTTCATTTCTTCCTCTCCTTTGTTTGTTTTATATTTTACAGCATATGACATGCCGCAAAATGTCCTGTTTCAATTTCTGTCAATTCCGGTATATGCTCTCTGCATATATTTGTACATCTTCTGCACCGGTTCTGATATGGGCAGCCCTGTTCCGGAATGGTATCTGAAAATATTTTCTTTTCCTGCGATCCGATTCTTCGCATTTTCGGTTCTTTTACCGGAATAGAATCAAACAGATCTTTTGTATAAGGATGTACGGCAGTCTCCTTTAAGCTGTCCGTATGATCAATAAACTCGACCACGCGTCCCTGATACATAATAGCCACCTCTTTGCAGAGATATGGAACGTTGGACAGATCGTGAGTGATCAGTAAATAGGTCATCTCATATTTTTCCTGCAGCTCATTTAACAGATGCAGGATCTGCTTTCGTATGGAATAATCCAGACTGGATACCGGTTCATCACAGATCACAAGTTCCGGTCTTAATACCAATGCTCTCGCAATATTAGCTCTCTGACACTGACCTCCTGAAATCTGTCCAACATAACGGTTGCGGATATCCGGATCAAGCCCCGTCTGGATCAAAGCCTCCTTTACTCGCTCTTCATACTCACCCTCTTGCAGTTTTTCATGTAATTTCAAAATTTCCAGAATATTTTCTCCAATGGTATAACCGGGATCAAATACCCCGCTGCTGCTTTGAAAGACCATCTGAAGATTCTTGCGATATGGACGAAACTGCTTTTCAGACAAATCCTGCATTTCCTGTCCCTGAAACCAGAATTTTCCATCTGTAGGTTTCTCCAGGCCGGCGATCAGCTTTCCGAATGTAGTTTTACCACTTCCACTTTCACCGATCAGGGCCATGGATGATCCTGCATGGATTTCCAGACTTACATCATCCACTGCCTTCACAATTTTTTTCTTGCCATAATATTTTTTTAAATGTTCTGTCTTTAGTAACGTACTCATACTTTTCCCCTATAAAACTGCATCCAACAGTTTTTTTGTATATGAATGCTGCGGATGATAAAAGATCTCTTCAACCGTTCCGTTTTCCACTATTTCGCCGTCTTTCATGATCGAAACATCATCTGCGATCTCTGCCACCACACCCAGATCATGCGTAATAAATAACACGCCCAGATTTTCTTTCCTGGATAGCTGATAGATTTCTTCCAGGATCTGCTTCTGTACGGTTACATCCAAGGCTGTCGTCGGCTCATCTGCGATCAGATAATCCGGTTTCATGGACATGGCAATGGCGATCATAACACGTTGGCACATACCACCAGACAATTCGTAAGGTTTTTTCTTCATCAGTTCTTCCGGATCACGCAGATTCATCATCCGCAGACTTTCCAACGCTGCTTCCCTTGCCTGTTTTTTGCTCATTCTGCGATGTTTTCTCAGTCCTTCCAGAAGCAGTTGTTCAACTGTAAAGAGCGGATCGAGAGCAGCGGTCGGATCCTGAAAGATCATTCCGATCCTGTCTCCGTATAACTGTCGTTTTTCTTTTCCTGATAACTTCAGAAGACTCTTTTCGTTCAGTGTCACATCTCCGGATATCACCTTTCCATTTCCTGCAAGCAGATTCATGATCGTCAGAGAGGTAACTGACTTGCCGCTTCCGCTTTCTCCCACCAGAGCATGGATCCTTCCGCGTTTTACTTCCAGGCTGACATCTTTTACTGCATGAACCATTCCGTGAGAAGTCTGAAACTCCACATGTAGTCTTTTTACCTTTAGAACATCATTTTTGGGCTGTTCCATTCTGTATTCCCTCCCCCAGATAATTAAATGCCAGAACAATGATCATGATCAGTATGCCCGGATAAAACATCAGTCTTGGATAAGTCTGAATATAACTTCTACTGTCACTGAGCATGATCCCCCATTCCGGTGTCGGTGCCTGCACACCAAGGCCGATAAAGGAAAAACCGGCAATTGACAGAATGATCGAACCGATTTCCATTGTTGCCAGTGCGATTACAGATGGCAGGATATTTCTCAATACATGCCTAAATATGATCCTTGCGTGGCCGCAGCCGCCGGCTTTTAGTGCGGTCATATAATTTTTATTTTTTTCCTGAAGTGTCAATGCTCGGGCAAGCCTTGCATATTCTGCCCAGGATACGACCGATAAGGACAGGATCAGATGAGCGCCGCTGGCTCCTACGGTTCCTGCAATGGCAAGTGCCACAATAAAGACCGGCATAGCCATAAATACATCAATGATCCTCATAATTATGGAATCGATTTTTCCACCTACATATCCGGCAAACAGTCCGATCGGCACCCCGACACATACGGTGATCAGAAGCACCGTAAAGCTATAGCTCAGTGAATACCGGCTGCCCCAGAGAAGTCTTGATAAAATACATCGTCCCAGCTGATCAGTACCTAAAGGATATGCCGCCGACGGATTCTTTAATTTTATCGAAACATCCACAAGCAGTGGATCATGCGGCGCCAGTACAGGTGCAAAAATAGCTGCCAATGCAAAAATTATGACCACCATCAATCCTATTTTTGTTTTCGGTGACCGGAATACCTGTTTCCAGTACAGATTCTGGATCATGCTTTTTTCTGTTTTCTGCTTTCTTCTGCTTCCCATTCTATGATCTCTCCTTTACTTTAACTGGATTCGCCGGTCAATCGCAGAATAGGCGATATCCACAAGAAAATTTAATACTACAATGCCAACAGCCAGAATAAAGATAAAACATTGCAGCACCGGAGTGTCTTTTGAGATCACGGATTTCAATGCCAGATTTCCGATTCCCTGAATTGAAAAAATACTTTCTATCACAGCTGAGCCACAGAAAAAACCGATCACAATTGATACCAGACGTGTAAGCACAGGAATCAGGATATTTTTCAGACCATGACGCAAAATTACATTTACAGATGACAATCCCTTAGCTCTGCTGGCACGTATGTAATCCTGCTTCAGCACCTGTATCATATTGGTACGGATCAATCTCGTCATAATTCCAAAGAAACTGATATCCATGGCAAATGCCGCAAGAATCGGGATGCCTCCGGCATCTCCTCCGATCACGGAAATCACTTTTAGCTTTACTCCAAATATATAGAGCAGCATCAGACCGATCCAGAAAGACGGCATAGATACACTGAGGGACGACAAAATGCGAATGACTTTATCCAGAACTCTGTTTTCATAAATTGCCGACAAAATTCCAAGAGGGACTGATACGATCATCAACAATAAAAACGAAGTAACTGCCAGTTTAAATGTCTGTGGAAAATATCTTTTTAATTCCTCAAAAGCCGGTTTTCTGGTAGAATATGATTTTCCAAAATCGCCATGAAGTGCCTGATCCAGCCATTTCCCGTATTGTACCAGCACCGGCTGATCCAGTCCTTCCTCATGCCGTACTTCTTCTACCTGCTCCGGTGACGGATGCTCATATTTTTTCTCCGCCAGCACTCTGGCAGCATCACCTGCCGATATAAAACTCAGCATAAAAATAATAAATGTAACCGCCAGCACTACCGGAATCATAAATATAAAACGCTTTGCAATTACTTTTCCCATCTTCATCTCTCCTCATTTTTTATCTGTTTATTGTTTTTAAAATAAAAAAAGCTGATATGATCCAGCATCATATCAGCACAAAAAACAAACCTCCACCTCAGGCAGAGCTTATTCCTTCTGTATCCCATCCGAATCAGAATTCTTCTGTCAAAAAGGCAAGTCTCCTGACTCCAGTTCTTCCTACTTACCATCTTCCCGGATCTCTCCAGTGATATTTTGGTTTTCGTCCCTGTCACAGTAGCGGTGGCTGTTCTGGCATTTCACCAGATTCCTTATTAAGTACTTTGTACACCCTTCTGACTATTCAATTTTCATAGTTGCAATGAATAAGTATTATAATATCATACTTTTCTTTTTATATAAATAGTTTTTTGTCAAATATAAAATATCTGAACATTTCATAGTGAAACCCGTATATTTTCTGCCTGTATTATTATAGATCCCTTAAGTAAATAACATTATGTATGAACGGTGACTTCTTTATATTTCCGTATAATGATCATATAACTTACGAATAATAAAACAGCTGCACTGCTCCATGCACAGATCTCTGCATAGTATATTCCATCTTCACCGATCAGTTTTGGCAGCAGCAGCGCAACACTGACACGCATTATAAATTCTGCAATGCCGCTGGCAAGCGGAATCAAAGTATTACCCAGGCCCTGGATAGCGGAACGATACACATACAGCAGATACAGCACCCACAAAAAGACAGCCATGATAAACAAATACTTATATGCTATATCCAATACCTGTCGGGTCTGATCCGGTTCACCGGATACAAACAGGGACAGTACATTACGTCCAAACAGTACCATCATGCCGGAAATGAAAGCCGAAGTGAGCACTGCCATATAAGTGCCGCTGCGCACGCCTTTTCGAATCCTCTGGTATTTTTTTGCACCAAGATTCTGGCCTACATAGGTTGTAATAGCATATCCATATGAAACGGCAGCCATCTCCAAAACCCCATACAGCTTGTTCGATGCCGTAAATCCCGCCACAAACAGAAAACCAAATCCATTGATCACATACTGTACCACAAGTCCTCCCACGGAGATGATCACATTCTGTATCGCAAGAGGAACCGCCAGTTCCAAAAGCCGCAGGCTCATAGAGGGCTGCCTGTAAAAGTCCTTCTTTTCCAGGCGGATATCCGGGATTTTACGTAATACGATCAAACAGTACAAGGCTGAAAATCCCTGTGCGATAACGGTCGCCACTGCTGCTCCGGCTATACCCCAGCCAAAAACCGCCACAAACAACAGATCCAGTCCCACATTGATCACTGCCGCCACTGTCATTGCGATCAACGGTGATCTGCTGTTTCCAAGTGCCCGAAGGATCGCTGCAAATATATTATAAGCAGCTATGATCGGGATTCCTGCAAAGATCAGCCGCAAATATAGCATTGTCAGATCAATGACATTATCCGGTGTCTGTAAAAATAAAAGAACATGATAAACTGTACCTTCACTTACTGCGAGTACGACCACAGACAGTAATGCTGTCATGATATAGCTTTTCGCTACTGCACATTTCAGATTTTCCTTTTCCCTTGCTCCATAATACTGAGATACAAGAATAGAAAAACCCTGTGTGATACCTGTCATGATCCCCAACACCAGCCATACCAGCCAATCTCCGGCACCTACTGCCGCCAGTGCTTCAACTCCTACCACTTGTCCGACGATCATGGTGTCTGCCATTGTATAAAACTGCTGAAAAATATTTCCAAGCATCATTGGTATGGCAAAAGTTATGATCAGTTTTCCGGGAGATCCGGCAGTCATATCTTTTTCATTAGTTCCCATAAGAATCTCCTTTTCTTTTCATCCTTGTCCGCTATTTTACAAGGGACTCTTACGAAACACAAGCCTATTTTTTCACAAAGTTTTTCTCATATTTTTGGTAGCTATTACATCTTTATAATCATTATTTTTAATGGATCATTTTTGCCACGCCTATCTTAAAACTCTTTCTTCTTCATGGCGCTCATACTATACTTATACGAAGCAAACCATATAAGCAGACTTAGCACAATGAGGGCAATCCCGATTTCAAAATCCCCGATTCCCCCTATCATATGCAGAATACTTTCTTTTAATCCCAAGTTAGTCTTCACAAAAGATCTAATTGTATAACAAATCGCAAAAATAATTAAAATTGCAATTGGCAGCACAATTCGCCCTTTCTCTCCTTCGAACCTTATCCTGATCGCGATCATAATTCCCGCAATTGCCTGAAACACAAAAAATGTGATCAACTCCATTGCCAGCATTTCCAGATCAAACACCTCTTCAGGATTTATGAGTACCATAATTCCTGCACAGATCATTCCAATGCACCATCCACATGCTGTCATGATAAAGGAAAAAATATATTTTTCTCTGACATATATTTTTTTATTTACAGGTAAAGAAAATAAATATGTGTAACCATGGCCATTTTCATCATAACTGATCGTATTACCTGAATATATCGCCAGAACAGATGGGATATACATTGCAATGAAAGCAGCTGCCGTTTTTCCTGTAAGTATAAAAAACAATGCTACAAACACTAACACCAAAAAAAGATTACCACCCTGTCGAAAAAACAATCGAAAATCCTTTTCCAAAAGCCCTCTGATTCCTTTCATCATCTTTCGCCCCCTGTCAACATCAGGATCACCTGATCGAGTGATCCGCTCTCTACTACGATTTCCGGATAATTTTCTATATAATACTGCTTCTCGTTCGTCAGACAGGCAACTCCAAAAAACTCTTTTTTCTCTTTCAAAAGATACCTTTTATCCACTGCCTGATATTGTTCCTCACTGACCTTCAACACTGCATATTTTTCAAGAATCGTATCCATCGCTTCATGAAGTATGATCTTTCCTTTATGTATCACATAAATGTCATCACACAGATGTTCTAAGTCCGAAGAAATATGTGAACTGATCAGGATACTTCTCTCCGGCTCTTCTTCCATATACTCTCTTAAAATATCCAGCATCCTTTCTCTCGCTCCGACATCAAGCCCTGCTGTCGGCTCATCCAGCATCAGGAATTCTGCCTGATGTGTCAATGCAATGATCAGATTCAGCTTTGCTTTCATTCCTGTTGAGTACTCTTTTATAAATTTATCCAACGGAATCTGATATTCTTCACACATCTGATGAAATTTTTCTGCTTCAAACTTTGGATACAATTTGGCAAGGACTGCCTCAACATCTTTCCCTTTCAAGTATCCACTGAATCCGGTTTCTGCCAGGACAACTCCCAGCTCTTCTTTCTCTTTTTCACTTAACTCTTCCGGTATTTTTCCCAGGATCTTTATCTCACCGGCATCATAAGAAATGAGTCCGAGCACTGCCTTGAACAAAGTACTCTTACCGGCTCCGTTCTCTCCAACCAGACCGGTGATTCTTCCTTTTTCTACATTTAACGAACAGTCTAACTGAAATTCACCGTAGCTTTTCTTTACTCCTTTGATCTCCAACATAATCATTCATCCTCCATGATGAGTTCAAACAACGAACGGATCTCTTCCTCCTTCATTCCGCAGCGCCTTCCCTTCTGAATTGCTGCTTCCAGATCCGCCTCAACCTCTTTCCTGCGCTCTTCTTCCATCAGCTGTGTATTCGAAGCCGCTACATACGTTCCTTTCCCATGAACTGTGACTGTCATGCCCTCTGCTTCCAGATTGTCATATGCTTTCTTCACAGTAAGTGCACTGATCTTCAGTTCCTTTGCCATTGTTCTCACGGACGGCAATATATCATTTTCTTTTAACTCTCCGGAGATGATCTGCGCCTTGATCTGCTCCATGATCTGCTCATAAATTGGTACCATCGATGTATTATTGATTATAATCTTCATATGTTCCCTCCTGTTGTAAACAGTATATAACAGTGTAATACTGTTGTCAACTGTTATATACTGTTTTGCAGTAGTTGACTGCCGGGATATATTTTTTAGCACGAAAAAAGCACCTCTCGGTTTTCTGATTATTAACTCTGAGAAGTGCTCTTGTTTTATATCTAATTTTAGTACAGCTTTGCACCTGCCGGGATTCTGTCATCTACCATCAGAAGGTTCAGTCCTTCATGACCATCTTCCTCAGGTACTGCTGAGATCAGCATACCCTCGGAATCGATTCCCATCATGAAGAAATTCATTCTGATCAAATACTCTTATTTTATTTCTTTTTAACTCATTCAATGTTAAAAGTATAGTTTTTGTTTCTGTCTTCATTATCCTGCTGCTGAAGATAAAACATTGCCTTTTGAGTTTCAATCTCCGCTTTCAGTTCTTCTTTTGTCGGCAGGTATAATTTGTACTTGGAAGCAAATAATTGTTCATTGCCATGCATAACAGAATAACGGGCAATATCATCATCTGTATCGGAACAAAGAACAATACCGATTGTTGGGTTATCGCCCTCACTACGTTTCAATTCATCATACATACGGATATACATATCCATCTGTCCTACATCTTGATGTGTTATCTTTTCTGTTTTCAGGTCGATGAGGACAAAGCATTTCAGTATGTAATTGTAAAACACAAGGTCGATATAATAGTCCTGTTTCTCCGTATGGATATGCTGCTGCCTTGCCACAAAAGCATATCCCTTTCCAAGCTCCATCAAAAATTTCTGCAAATTGGAAAGAATACTTTTCTCAAGGTCACTCTCTGTAAAATCTGTATTCTGCGAAAAGCCTAAAAACTCCGCAACTACCGGATTCTTGATAAACTCCAACTTATCATTCTGATACGGTGCAGTCAGTTCCTTCATTTCACTTTCTACAAGCTCTTTTTTCTGAGTTTTGAGCATACGGTAATAATACTGAGAAGAAATATTCCTCTGCAAAGTACGGACACTCCAAGTCTGTTTTGCGGCTTCTTTCTCATACCAGTCGCGAGCTGCCTTCTCTTTAACCTGTAATAATGTTGCATAATGCGACCAAGACAGTAACCCAACAGATTTTCCAGACGATGTCTGGAAAATTTCAGGATAGGTCTTATAGAAAGAATAAAAGCTATATAGATTCGACTTTGTATAACCTTTTCCATATTCAGCCGATAATTCTTTTGCTAACTTTTTTATAATTTCAGCTCCATATTTTGCCCTAT
The DNA here is from genome assembly GCF_023669475.1 of Blautia sp. MB18-30. Lineage (NCBI taxonomy): Bacteria > Bacillati > Bacillota > Clostridia > Lachnospirales > Lachnospiraceae > Blautia > Blautia sp. MB18-30. Next base: position 41,022 of record NZ_JAMOYY010000003.1, read on the forward strand.
CCTCGCCCTGCAATTCTTCACTTGCGATTCTATAACCAAGAAGCCAATTTCTCTGTATAAGCGTTGTATTGACCGCCCGATATGCTGCTTTTTGTGAGGACTCGATAATCCCACACATATCTTTTAAAATGTCATCGGTTTTAACAAAATTATCCATAAAATTATTTTGACCGATTTTTTCCAATTTATTCTCCATAGCCATTGCTCCTTTGGATTTCATTTTCAAATTATTCGCTTTCCTGCATATCCTCATCAGCTTTTGCAATCATCTGTCTGTACTGTTCCTTCACACTTTCCGGTGCAAGTATCTGTACCTTGCCATTAAAGCCAAACACCCAACCGAAAAAGGTGGGACTAGCTGATACTTCGGTCTGTACTCTGAAAGACGTCATATCATACGCAAGGGTTGTCACATCCTCTCCGAAGCGGTCAACCATTGTTTTCATCAGACTGTTATCACACCGTAAATCCACAAGAACTTTCTCGCCTGAGAACATAAAGAACACTTCCTTTGTGTAATTCTCAATATCAAAATCATCAGGCATAGGAATAATGTCTTTATCCAATATCTCCGGCTTGGAAGCAATACGGTCTACCCTGAAATTGATAACCTTGCTTTTCTTCTCTGAATATCCGAGAACATAATAATAGTCCCCACACCAGAGAAGTTTATACGGACTGAGCTTATACACTTCGCCCTTGTTCTTCAGAACCTTTTTCTTTAATCCGGTATAATCATAATACTGGAAAGAAATCTGCTTACCTGCATTGATGGCATCATTTATAGCGTCGATGATATAATATATCTGCTCATTATCCGGCTTAATTCGATTGACCACATAGTTATTACGTTTCAGCTTTGCCACCTGTCCCGGACTGGTCATCGTATGTATCTTCTCAATCAGGGTTTCGCTTTTCTTCTTTGTAATGAACTTCGATGACTCTACTGCATCTATCAGCAGTTTCAGTTCCGGCAATTCAAACTTACGACTGGCTACAAAGTATTTGCTCTGAGTAGAATGGATAGTAACAATGTCCATCCCAAACTCCTGAAGTGCTGCAATGTCTTTTGTGACTGTAGTTCTATGTGCAGATATTCCGTACTCATCATTCAATATATTGATTAACTGTGTTGTGGAAAGAGGATTTTCTTCATCGGTTCTTTCCAGTAAAATCTTTTGTAAATATAAAATCCTTGGCTTTGTTTCCATAATTTTTATATACCTATCGCTCCATCAATAGTATCTGTCTACTTTTTCTTTTTAATCTTAGGTGCTGGCAATTCATCGTACATTGCATTAAATAGTCCTGTTAAAAATTTCTTATTATCCACATCTTCTACAAGCAGCATTTCCCTTGCCCCATCATACGGCAATTCATAAGTAGCTGTCGGCATATATGAAATTGCTGATTTTATCGGTTTTACAAGTAATCTGTCATCATAAATTCCGCCGACAATTTTACCACGATAATAAATAATATATTCGCCCATCATCGCACGGTAAGTAATCTCGTCCAATTCTGCCAACTGCTCTAATACAAATTCCAAATATTCTTTACTTGATGCCATTAGTTGTCCTCTGACCTAATTTCATTTTACTCAATTTATGCTTTCTTTATCGGGTGTCTTATTACCGTTTTGCATTTCTCCGGTGCAACTTTTCTTGGGTCTGATAAATAAATTTCGTGATGGCGTCGCTCATCAGTAAAATCATTTACATAACCGTTTTCTTCAAGATATTTATCCATCATTGCCACAGTTGCAGGTTCATCATCAAAAGCTCCTATATGCATTATCTGTACGCACAAACCTTCGTCAATACTCAAGAACTCTGCACCAGAGCAATCCATCTTTTTCTTTTTTGAAGCAGTTTCCACCGCCCAATCAAAATCTTTCTTTGTAATAAAATCAGGCAGACGAATAACAGAAATCCAGTTGAAAGCTGATTTATCAGTATAATCTATACTTTCAACATTGTCCTGCCACCAAAAGCCCTCAAGCGGCGGTACAACATATTCAAAAAATCCTTCTATTTTGTAATCCGTCTTATAGCTCATCTTGAGAGTATATGCAACAGCATACAAAACACCAATAGCAGTTTTATATTCTCCGCCTTCTTCATTAGGATTTCCTTTACCTCTTACCGCTATATAATTTGCCTTTGGAATTGTCACAATCTGCGGCTTATTCTTCGGCATATAGAACTCTTTATATTCTTTCTTAAAATCGAATGCCATTCGTCATTTCCTCCATAATCAGTTTATATGCTTCTTAAACTTGAATAAATCTATATGTCGATACTTGTCTGTTGAACTGCTAAAGTTGGTTCTAAAACATTTGATTTCATGAGCGTACTTCCTGCATACATTAAATAATGGACACCACTTGCAACTGCCATTTCCTCTGCTGCCGCTTTTTTGGCAAGTACAACTTCATCATCTATCTTATTATCTCCTTTTACCTCTATCAGTTGATATGAACCATCTTCCATAAGAGCGAGAAAATCAGGATAGTACTTTCTCAATCGCTTTGACTCAGGGTCATAATATTGCACTGACAAATCACCTTGATTGGAAGTAAACATACCTGTAAAATAAATTTCCTTAACCTTATTACTTGAAATATACTGTAAAAAGCATTCTTTCTCTGGTTTAGAGTCGAAACAATATGTATCTGCATGGAAACTCTTTGCTTCTTCCTTTGGTGTGAAATTATTATGTCCTTTGGTAATTACAAGCTCATCATTGGCTGAAAACTCATAGTATCCTGAATCTTTTGGTTCCCTAAGAAGAACCATATCAACATCTTCACTTTTCTGTGTACTCTTAACCTCATAAAGTGTATGAAAAATTTCAGGTATTATCACATCTTCCAAAATCTCATTATGACGATTAACTGCTGCAACAATATTACCTGAACCGTCCACGGACTCACGCAATATCTTAGCAATCGTAAGGCAAGAAATATTCATATACCGTGAAATTTCTGCCGTCAAAGAAAATTCGCTAAATCGCTCTTGCTCTTTCATAGAGTCAATATTCGTTTCCTTTTCAGATAATCCTAATCGCAAACTTCCTTTTTCATACATCTTAGCTTCATATTTTGACTCGTCCAATTCTGCCAAATGGAAATCAATAGGTACAGAATATTCCTTTTCGATGAGAGAATATTCGTGCCACAACCTTTTCATCTTAATACTTCTTGGCGGCGGTAAAACACGAACCTTATACACTTTTTTATTTGTATTTGGGGATTTACCAAAATCTGAAATCTCCATATTATAATTTTTGCGAAGTTCATCATCGAGCGTGTCGTAATTCTCTTTTGACAAGAAAATTGTAGCTTTTAACTGTTCCTTTGTAAGCTGTCTCAAGCAACGCATTGTAGCCTGTAAAACAAATACTTTTGATTTTGGACTTCTAAATAAAGCAATTCCAAGCAGTGAACGACAATTCCAACCTTCTCGCCCCTTTTCGACAAGGATAATAAATTGCTTTTTACTTCCCTCAGTACCAATAACATCAAGGTTGTTAAAATTCTTAATATCCTCATCTTTTGTGACAGAAGGGTCGCCTGTATTTACCAAAACAGTCGAAAGCGATATACCAAGTTCACTTAATACTTTTTCAACAGCAGGACGTACCACATCTGTTGCTTCTTTAACATTTGCTGCAAAAATAGCAAGCTTCGGTAATAATCCTTCATAAGTTTTACCACCATAGCGTTCCCAGAATTTAGTAATCGAAGTACGCAGAAACACCTCACTTTTAACATTTTCAAACCCAATCGGGTCTGCATCTTTCAAATATCCGTGAGCGATAGACTCATTCAACCCATAGGCATATACCACCTCCGGTAACACCTGTTTCTTAACATACGGTGTACCCGTGTAGTTATAGCAAGCAACAATAGAGGTACTTGCCGCAAGCATATTGATTGTATTACGAAGAGTTGTCTTATTTGCTCCACCAGAGCGAAGTTCTTTCTCCAAATCAGCTCCAAACAAATGATGTGCTTCATCGACATACACACCAAGCTGTGGCAGACGACAAAGTTTCTTAAAACGTTGATTATCAATCAGTGAAGCATCGTCCCACACATCAGAATCGTCATCATCATTTCCATAAATATCTGCAAGCAAAGAACCTGAGCCAAAAAGAATATCTGCCGGGGTATCTGCTTTGCGTTTTTTCTTTACAATGATTTTTTGATTATTAGAAATAACTATATTAAAGTCTGAGTCATCAATCGTATGAAGTGTTATACCTGTTCCTTCGAGAAAATGAAACTTTATATTTTGGTCTAATACACGAGCATACTCCGGCGGTACAACTTTTGTTTTATCAAAAGTCATAATTTCTCGAAGAGATTCCAAGACTGTCTTGTCTGGTGCAAACACCAATGCATTATGGCAAAATCTTTTATCCTTTGGGTATTTCTTTGCAAGTAGAAACTCATAGAAAATGCAAGTAGCCATAAGAATAGTCTTTCCAAGTCCCATAGTTAAAGCATAAATATAGTTAGGATAATCTTCCTTATACTTCTTCATCTGTTTGAACACAATTTCATTCTGCTCATCACCTATGTCCAAAAGAGTCCCCTGACCGCCTTTGTGAATAGTATAATACGATGCATCTGAAAATCTATTTTCTCTTTTTCTCCATTCATCAAACATTTGATACATATGAGCGTTGTCCATAAATTCCTTGATAAAAACATACATCTCCAAGGCTTCAAACTGTGGTTCTCGCAGGAACGCATCACTATTTTCGTTGCTATCATTATATGCAAGGAATTTTTTGGTTAAGTCATTGTATCTTGAACGTATTTTGCCTCTATTTTGGCTGTAATATTCCCATAGCTGTTCATAGAAAGCAAAATCCTGAACAAACGCTTTTGTATTTTTTGCCATAGGTTATTCAACCTCCATTTCCAATGACTCCGCTAACAGGTCTGTAATCTTAACTCGAATAGTTCCTGCATCTTCAGGAATATCATAAATACCTCTTACAATTTTTTTCTTGTCCGGCACATCGGTTACCGCTGGTTGCATAACCACTCCATCATAATTCCAATCAATCATTATTGATTCAACCAATTGTCGCCAATCTTCAACATATTCTTTTTGCAAAGAAAGTTTTTGCATGAGATTCATCGGATAAAATGACCTAATAACCAGTTTATTTCCCTCTTTGACAATCTCTGCCTCCGCTTCTCGTTTTAACTGTAAGTCTTTCTTATCTCTAAGAATATCTACAATTTCAATATTTAACTTGTATTCAGAAAGTTCTTGTTCCAAAGATGCCTTCAAATCTGGTTCATGTCCCATACAAACAATGGTTATCTTTTCTACGGGTTGCATTGGATTTTCTGCTTTTCTCTTTTCATATGTTTTGTATGGTAGATTTGCTTTCAATTCTTCCAAATCTGCCTTAGTTGCAATGCGATTTACCGGCATAATCTTAACCATTCGACCATCAAGTTCTCCGTCCCATACGTCACTCTGAGGAAACGGTTGTATCTCAAGAGCCTGAATAATCAAATCTCTTGCTTCAATTGGATTTCTAAAAAAGTCATAATTATTGACATTATAAACTTCAAAACCAGTGTACTTTTCTGCATTCATAATTTGCTGTTCTTCTTTTCCGGATTCCAAATCAATGACATCAGGTTTTATAATCTCTTGCATAGGCTCAGCTAATTTATCTTGTAATTGCAATAATCTTTTTGTTGTTACTTGCACTGCTCCTAGATTTATATCTGCACCAATAAATTTTCTGCCAAGTTTCATTGCTACAGCCTGAGTTGTACCACTTCCCATAAAGCAATCAAATACAATATCGCCAATATTACTAGATGCTCTTATTATACGTTCTATTAACTTTTCTGGTTTCTGTGTGGGATAACCTACCGGTTCAACTTTATCCGCTGGTTGTAACATTGGTATTCTCCACATATCATCTATTCTTTTTTCATATGACATCTTATACATTACATTGCCATTTTCATCTCTAGCATTTATTGCTTTCCCATCTACAAATTTCCTTACCAGCTGTTTTATTGGCTTCTCTCTTCTCTCATATTGAGTATTAAACACATAATTAGGCGTTTTGGAATAAACCAAAATTTTATCTGTAGTTCTGGGGAAACATGATGACTTGGGTGCCATTTTGTTATAATAATACCATGTTATTTCATTTATAAAATTGTCAGCTCCAAACAGCTCGTCCATTATACATTTTATATAATGTCCTTTGTGCCAATCACAATGTATATAAAGTACTCCTGTATCGCTTAACAACTCCTTCATAATAACTATTCTTTCATACATAAACTGAAGATATTCATCATTTGTCCAAATATCGCCATATTGTTTCTCTTCAAATGTTGAAATATCATTTGTGGCTTTTTTCCCTTTTAATTCCACTTTCATTTTATAATCGACACGACTATCAAAGGGTGGGTCAATGTATATCAACTGTACTTTACCACGATACTCTTTCAGCAAATGGCTCATAACCTGTAAGTTATCTCCCCAAAATATCTTATTTATCCAGCCATTGGTTTCCTCGCCATATCTTTCACGAAGTTGAGCAGGATAATACTGTGTAGATTCATAAGGACGCTTTCCCGTCCATCTAAGTTCCGGGTATCCCTTAATCGTCGGGCGTTTAGCAAATTCAAAAGTCATTTGTCCTTCCATTTTTTAAAATCCTCCATTATTCTTTGCTACCTTTTTTATTTCTGCGGCTCTAATCGGTATAAGTTGTCCTTCCATATACAAATCCCGCCCCAGTAAACTATGAAGTAGAATATATTTATCAGTTTCCAGCAAATTAGGATTTTCCCCCAGCAAAGCATTCACTCTTTCAATCATCATTGGTTCTGTAAGCTGTGCTAAAGTGGATTCAACATCAAGCTCTCCTGCATTACGAAGTTTCGTAAGACTGCTTAACAGCCCAATCCAATGATAAAGAAGTTTTCGCTTTTCTGCATCTACTTCTTCCTTTGTCATAGTTTCAGAGAATATCGACTGATTCTCAACTACCTTATATTCTGTCTCACATTTTATCTGGTCTATCTTAAGCTCTTTAGAAAATAAAACATCTTTTGCACCATTCCAAAGTGGGACTATATGCTTATGCCAAACATTAGGAATTACTTCATAGAAGAAAACATCGCCTACTCGGTCAATGGCATATTTAGAATATTCTACCATCTTATCTCGAACTAAATCTTTTATAGAAGAAGCATAACTTTCCTGCATCTCACTATCAGCCACATAATGCTTTAATTCCTTAAGTACCCTATGTGGTTTTCGATTCATCAATCGTCCATATTCATCTATAAAAGCCTCATTGTTTTTGTATTTTATGAAAAGTTCATCTGTTGGAATAATATATATAATATTACCTTTCGGAACTCTATGTTCTGCCATATACTCTACCTCTCGTTACTTATTACAGTAATATCGAAAATCGCAGTTCTTACAAGTTTTCGCATCATCGCAACGATGTTTAAAATCCTTCCTCAGGATTTTATGTACAGTGTCATCAAAAGCTGCAACTGTTCCTTCAATAGCAGTCCTTGTATAAGGATATGTTATCATCGGATTACCATTTTCTTCTCCTGTATAGTAGAGATGCATTTTGCTTACCTTCTGTCCGGTTCTCTGTTCAATAAGATAAGCATAGATTTGTAATTGTCTACGATAATGTTCTAATCTTTCTCGCATCTTAACCATATCTGGCTTTCGCTCAGATTTGAAATCAACTATTTCAACTGTACCATCAACGCCTTTGACAAGGTCAATCTTACCATCTATGATATAGTCCTCTTTAACAAGACTGACATCTACCTCAGCCTGCTGAACAGATGCCCATTTGCCGTCCATTCTCTCTGCATACCGTTCTACTTGACTGAGTGCTGCATTACGCTGTGGCTCAGCTAAATAAGTATGCTCCGACTTAACAAGCGAGTTATAATTTGACTCAAACCAAGTAGCAATATTATCGTTAGTGATTTTATCGACTTCTCCTCTGATAGCAGCTCTATGAATATCTTCAATGGTTTCATGAACCAAAGTACCGAACATCATAGCGTTCTGTCGAACAGGCATAAATTCAAGTTCCTTATAGAACTTATACTGTAAAGCACAAGTTTCATAAACTGTAATGTGAGAAGTAAACGAAAAGGAATTTTTCAAATTTACCTTCTTTACAGATTGAAAAGAAAATTCGCTTAAATCAAATTCGTCACTATTCACACTCTGAATTTCATCATAAATATCTCTAAAGTATTGGCTTGGAGTACGTTTATTTTCATCGCAGGTAAGTACGAGCAAATTCTGTGCCCTTGAAAAAGCCGTATAGTATAATCTCCAAAAATCAAAATACTTTGTTTGGTCATAAGGTTCAAATGCCGGTCTATGGAAATATTTTTCCTCGACTTCTGTCATAAGGTCTTTATATGTTTTTCTCGGTACATTACTTAAAGAATCCACCAATACAATTGGGAACTCCATTCCTTTAGATTGATGTATTGTAAGGAATGACACACAACCACTCGGTGCATACTCCGCCTCGTCCTCATACTCAGATATTCCACCGTCATAAAGTAGTTTTAAATAAAGATTAAAAAGTAGTTCTGTGTTTCTATCAATATATGAACCATTAAATACATCAACTCTATGCAGATACTCAAACTTACCGATTATCTGTGTAAGTAAAGCAAGATTTCTTGTAGGTCGAATATCAACAACACCTACACTCATATCTGTATCAAGAATATCGCTAAAAGGTCTAAACATAAACAACTTATAAAGCAATCCTGAATAAGCATAATCCGTCGTTCCAGTCAACCCTGCGTGTACTTTGCCGTGTTTTCTAATAAACTGTAATAGTTCTTTATTATCCGCCCTAGTAACATATTCATTAGCAGCAACAATGCATTCCCTATAATATCGGTAATGTTCTACCTGCAAAAAATCAAATTCTTGTTTTTCAAGTTTCATTACATATTTAGGAAACATAAGCATTAAACACCCCAATGCCAGTTTTATCTCATCACGTTTGAAAAACATATCTGAACGAGGAGAATAGACATTTATTCCATTTCTCTCCAAAAAATTTGCAAGTGCTGTTACTCGCTGATGCTTAACCGAGCTGAATAAAAAAGCCAGTTGGTTGTAATCCGTAAGCTTTCCTGATTCTTTTAACTCCTTAATAAAACCAAGTATTTTCTCATGCCACTCATCTTCATCATCTTTGCTAAATAATTTTACTACCGCAGGACTTTGTATATCGGACTTTACGTGTGGCTCAATTTTCTTTTGATAGCGATATATATCCCAAGAAAATTTGAATTTATGCCCCGATGTAGTTGATATCCATTCGTTATAAAAATCCACAATATCACTATTAGAACGATAATTTACTACCAGCGGAATAATCTTACATCCCTCATTTTCAAATTTGTGCGGAAATTCAAGTATATTACGGATAGTTGCACCCCTAAAACGATACAAACCTTGGTCATCATCTCCTACAACGCATATATTATGATGTTTAGCTCCAAGCAAAAACACTATCTGTTCCTGTATGTAGTTTGTATCCTGATATTCATCTATCATAAGATATTGAAGTTTATCTTGTAATTCTTCTAATATCTGTTTATTCTGCATAAGCAATTTGTAACATTCAGTCTGAATTGTTGAGAAATCAATCAAATTTCCTTCCTCAAGCATTTCTTGATAAACAGACAGCACTCTTCCAAGTGTTCTTATCCCAGGATTATCATCTGACTGCAATGCTTCAATATCAACCATTTCTTCAGACAAATGGTTGATATATGTGCAAATCTCATCAGACCGTTTCCAAGAACCTCCCTTTGAAAGAAGCTCATCAATTCCCTCTATATTCTTGAATTTATGAAAATTTCTAAACACAAGATACTTTTGGTCGAAAGTATCAAGTAAACGATAATTTCGTTTAAGTCTTGTAAACTCTAAATTCTCTTTTATAATCCTCAAACATAAAGAGTGAAATGTACCAATATACATTTCATTTACATTGACAGAAACATTCCTTTCTGCTAACTCATTTGTAATACGGGTTATAAGTTCTTTAGCTGCCTTTTCCGTAAAAGTAGCCATCATTATTTGTTCAGGTTTTATGCCACATTCTTGAATAAGATAAACCGCCCTCTTAACAAGTGTAAATGTTTTACCTGTACCGGGTCCTGCTGTGATAAGCACAAGACCGTCTGTAGCACTTATTGCTTCTTTTTGAGCTTCGTTTGCATTTCCATAATTAAACATATAAACAGCTCCTATTCCGTCCCAGTAAAATCCACTTTTCTTTATTCATCTAAAATAACTTCGCATATATCTCCGATGTCACAATGAAACACCTGACATATTTTCATCAGCACTTCAAGAGATACTGGCTCATTCTTATTTATCTTTGTTGCAGTATATGATGAAATATCCGCTGCCCGCATTAAATCTTGTCTTTTCATCTGATTATCAATCATAAGTTTTTGAAGTTTGTTATAACATATTCTCATCTGTAACACCCCTTCATCTTACAATTTTCTTTGTTACAGTTAATTATCTAACATTATATATTAAATTTTCAGGCATTTCAAGATTTCAGGCAGAAATGTAACTTTTCAGGCACTAAGGTGTCACTTTTTACTAACACCTAATACTACGTTTTGAGGATAAGAAAAAAGAGATGCCGAAGCACCTCAATTATACATTCTATTATTAACATTCAATGCAATCATCGCTATGACCTTTTCAATCGGCGGCTCTTTTCCGTCCGGTGCAACTGCTTTCCAAAAAGCTATTGCTTCCGGTTCAGCTCTTTTCATTGCTTCCCGAATGGCAAACTGCAATAGCTACAATCAACATTATCACACCGATAATCCTTGATATATTCTTTTTCATGTAATGCCATCCTTGTCAAGCTTGAATTTTCTACTCTTATCAATAACCCCAAGTCATCAGATTCCATTCTCCGCCTTCACTCCGTGCAAGCCACCATGACCAAGTGTATTCTTCGTTAGCCTCCCATGTACCGCCACCTTTTTTCAGCGAACAGAAACTGCTTTCAAATGCAATACATTGCGTAAAGGCTTCTTTATTATCATCCGTTCTTAAATCGTTCATCCATTCAATGTTATCTGCATTGTTGCATTCTTCATCTGTCATATAAGAAAGTCTATGCAATTCACAACCTTCAAACAAAGCGAACTGCTTTTTTATAATCTCAATGGCAGAGTCTATTTCTTCTTTTGAATAAATGGAAGATGCTCCATAATCAATTTCTACTTTTGATGTATCACCGTTCTTTCCGCATCCGGCAAAGAGAAGAACCAGCACAATGCAAAGCGTTACGGTTATAATCTTTTTCATAGTGAATACCTCTAACTTCCGATTTGCATTTCCATTCATTTTTAAAAATGGGCAACTCCGATTGGAATTGCCCACTCATTGCACTAATTATGCGATTTTTTCTTGCTTGCACCGATTTCTGCATCAATTGATATAAGTTTGATGCAAATCGCTGTTTTTTTAGTTTTTTATCAAATGAAGTACGTCCCGTCTATTCGGTAAAACGGTACATCTTTACATCATCTTAATACAGCTTTGCACCTGCCGGAATGTGGTCATCAACCATCAGAAGATGGAGCTTTTCTTCTCCTTCTTCTTCGTGAATAGCACTGAGGAGCATACCGCAAGAGTCAATGCCCATCATAGCTCTCGGTGGAAGATTTGTGATAGCGATAAGAGTTTTTCCAACCAGTTCTTCAGGCTCATAAAAGCTATGAATACCGCTTAAAATGGTTCTGTCTGTGCCTGTTCCGTCATCAAGCGTAAACTGTAACAGTTTCTTTGACTTCGGTACTGCAACACACTCTTTAACCTTTACTGCACGAAAATCTGACTTGCTGAATGTGTCAAAATCAACTGCTTCCTCAAACAAAGGCTCAATCTTTACCTTAGAAAAATCAATCTTTTCAGGCTCAGCTTTCACTTCTGCAGCTGCCGGAGCTGCTTCGGAAGTCTTGGAAGCTTTCTTATCAGCGTCCAGGGACTTCATTGTCGGGACCCTTTTTGTGGTTCTTTCATACTCGACCAAGCTGGTGTTAATACTATTAAATTCTCCATATTCCAATTATCCCCCATACTTCATATTTTTGCTCTACTTTGAGTCACTTTGCGGGCAAATGATGTAAAATATGATGTAAATGATGTAGGGCGATAGTAGTATATGCAAGAGCATATTCATATACAAGAAATTATAACTTCTCTTATTTACAATGTCAATCCACATCAAAGTAACGCTGCCTTATCTTTTCCTGCTTCAGAACAAGAAAAAAGAACACACAACACTCTGTATGTTCTCTTTCTGTATGTGAAGTCCAATATTATCCTTTGAAGTAGCTATCCAATCCTTTGAACTCTGCCGCTTTCATTTCTTTTGTAACATCAGCATAGATGTTCAGTGTAGTTGAAATATCTGAATGTCCGAGTGCGTCTTGAATGACCTTTATATTTACTCCAGCTTCACACATTCTTGTTGTAAATGTATGTCTAAGCGAGTGGCAGCTAAAATGAGGAAGTAACACATCAGGTTCATCACTGTGCAAAAACTGCTCATCATTGCAATCACGGATGATTCTTCGGATTGCTTTGTTGAGTGTGGCTTGGTGCTGTGCCTGACCAAAACGATTGATGAAAATAAAATCTGTATATCCGTCAATCGTGACCTCGCAATGAAGTCCTAAATCTTCCTGCTTCTGTTTCTCCTGTTCAAATGCTTCTCTCACAAAACCGAGCATTGGAACCTGCCTCATACTCGCCGGAGTCTTCGTTGTATTTACATTGAAATAACAGCCGCTTTTACTTCCCTCAGTTCTGTGGTCATAATATACAAGAGTATGATTAACATCAATCATTCCACTTTCCATATCAATATCACACCATCTCAATCCAGTTACTTCCCCCACACGAAGTCCAGTTCCTATCATTACTGCAAAGACCGGATACCAGTGTTCATATACAGGGTGGGTTTTCAGGAAATTCAGAAATAGCTCCTGCTCCGGTTTCGTCAACGCTCTACGCTTTTCCGACTGAAAACAATGTGCTTTTTTCAATTCTCTCAACACATTATCTGACGGGTTATTTCTGATAAAGTCATCATCGACAGCAATCTGTAAAACCTGATGAAGAACCGTATGTATATTATCAATCGTTGAAGGCTTCAAATTTCTTTCATCAACAAGATAATTATAGTATTTCTTAATATCTGATTTCTTCAGCGTTGATATTCTTTTACTTCCAATCACTGGTCGCACAAAGGTATTGTACATATATTTGTAATTCTCAAAGGTATTATTCTTCAGCCCTCTTTTCATATTTGCCCAAAGGTCAAATAATTCATCAATGGTTGTGTATCGTGCTTCGGTCTTAATACCATCACATTTATCTTTCTGAATACGCTTTTCTTTTTCTCTCAGGTCATCTAAAGTTCTTGCGTAAACAAATCTTCTTTTCATCTGGCTGTCCTGCCAGCTAAATTGATAAGTACCGTCTTTTCTCTGAACCTCTCCGGTTTTCAGAACAACCCTTGATTTATCTTTTCTTTTTGTCGCCATTGTGTCCTCCTAAATTCTAAACTGCTTATCTATATATTTGTCCAGTCGTTCCCTCACAATATGAATTTTATTGCCTATCCATATTGCAAAGGGACAACCTGCTTGATTAGACAACTCACGCAACTTCGTTCTTCCTATACCGGAATATGCTGCGGCTTCTTCAATTGTCAGCCACTTTCTTTCCCATATCGGTTCTTCAGCATTGCTTATGAGTTTTTCCTGATATGTTCTTACTTCGGCAAGTAAGCGTTCATCATCATTCAAGGAAAGTAAGTTTTTCAATGTATTCATCAAAAATCCTCCTCTTAATCATTCGACGATTTCCTATATGAAGAACAAATGGGCATTCTTCTTGGCTTGTTAGTTTTCTCAGTCTTTCTCTGCCTATGCCAGAATATTCAACTGCTTCATCAATCGTCAAATTAGACTTATGCCATATCGGCACATCATATTTTTTTCGGATAATCTTTTCTGTATCTGCCATTACGGAAGCACCTCCTTGTTTTTTTCTGCCCTTATGATAATTAAAAAATGGCGATGAGCCTATTATGCGAACCGACCCATCGCACATTTTACAAATCAGCTATATCGAATACGCATTATCAAGATATTCGTCCAGTTTTCTTCTTTTAATCAGTCGCTTACTTCCATTCCAAAGAACAAAAGGGCAAAACTCCGAGTCGGACATTTCTCTTAATTTTCTTGAGCCAATACCACAATAAGCTGCGGCTTCTTCTACTGTAAGATTGGACTTCTTCCAGATAGGAATAATGATTTTATTTTCTGTCATTGCTTCCCCTCTTTTCTTTCTTTGATGAATATCTGTCGGTAACAACATAATCCCAACCATCTCCATCACACTTATCACATCTGTCTTTTCGCTTTGCAAATGGGTCAAGTCGCCTTACAATATAGTCCGGATTGTGGATGTAATCATTCAGGCACTTCGGGCATAGACAACGAATATTTTCTTTCCCCTCCGGCTTGTAAACCCAAAGTCCAAAAGTCTTTTTCAAAGTTGCGTTTATCTGCCTGAAAAGTTTATCGTCATCTACCGTACCTATGTATTCACGCAAATCCTCTCTATTGACTGTCCGTATCTGCTCCAGAAGAACCATTGACGGTTTTTTCAGTCCAAACTCCTCGCCAAGAATAATGTGCGATGGCAAATATCTTTTCTTGATTACACTTGTAACCGCTGCAACAATAATCGTTGGAGCATTCTGGTTATAATCGTCTGCCTGAACGACAAGCACCGGACGCTCTCCGCTTTGTACTGAACCACTGTTATCTCCAAAGTCATAGTAGAATAAATCCCCACGACAAATCATTTTTTCTTTCATATACATAACCTCACAAGAATCAAATTTTTAAAGTGTCATTCGTATCCGGAATGAAATAACCCCTTCACTCATTTGGACAAAGGGTGCTGAAATGCACACCCAAAATCAGAGATTTTCATAAAATTTGATAAAGTTTTTCTTTGCCGCTGCAATAGACTTATCTACGGAGCTGTAATATACGCCCTCCTGCTTTGCAATCACTCTGGAACTCAGACCGCAGCACACATTCTTCATAAGACGTTCCCTTTGAAGTGGCTGCAACATTGAAAGTGCTATCCTTGCTTTCCTGATTTCACACTGACGCAATTCTTCTCTTTCCAGTTCAAGCCTTTCTTTCTCTGCTCTTTCAAACGGGTCATCAAACATAATGGCAAGTTCTTTATGGAACTGTGAGGACATTTCATCGTCATATCCATAGCAGTCAAGTGTGCGACTGCTTCTCTTTGCATACTTGTCCTCATTTCGGTTTGCATCGTCAATTACCTCTCCCTGTGCAATGGAAAGATGAACAAACGGAGAATATCTTTCTATAACAAGGGGATACTTCTCCCAAAGCTCTTTTACAGACAATTCCGTAATAATCGCCCATTTTTCATCTCCGGTATAACCGTTATATTCGTATTTAAGATTTATCAGTTTACAATCCTTTGCAAATAATTCTTCTTGTTCTGTTAATGTAAGTTTGTTTGTCATTTCCGTAATCTCCTTTGAATTTTGAAAAATTGATAAGTTTCAAAATTCGGAGATTACGGGTACTCAGCTATCTGGCACTGCCAAACGGTATAAAACATAAAAGTCCTTTCCCAAGTAAGGGAAAAGACCTAATACTGCACGAAGCATAATCGAGTAAAACAGCAACAAAAAAGCACCGTCGAATCTGGACAGCAAAGAATACTTCTATTCTTCACTTATCCGGCTTCGTACGGTGCTTGGTAGTTTAGCAAATAAATTGCTTATCTCCGCTTACTCGATTAGAAATCGTTTCAATATTTACTTGTAATCTTCATCGCCTGCAATTCCTGCCATATCCGTTCCTACGGATTCTTCGGAAGTAAGCGAGATTTAAGATGTGGACATTCTTGCATTTCTGACACTTCACACTCAAATGTCCGGTTGCATCTGAAAAAACTCTCTGTATCCTGAACCCACAAGTCGGGCAGAGAATATCACGCTCTTTCAGGCTTTCTGCTTCTACTCTTGACAGAAGCAATCTCTTTTGTATTTCAGGTGCTACCTGAGTCTGTAACCTCATTGTGAAACACCTCCCAGATTTAACTCATTGGAAATGTACTCAAGGATATTGTGATACTCAAATAGTCCCATATCTCTCAATCTGATAACCAAGGCTGTATAAGATACTCCGATATAAGCTGCCATTCTGCGAATAACTGCTTTATCCTTTGAAGTAATGGTATTATCGCCATAAACTTTTATCGGATTTGACTGATTATATTTCGCCAAGGCATTTTCAATAATTCTTCTCGGCATAAGAAGCGAAGCTCCCATTGTATCTGCCTGCCACTCAACAGACGCAAACATCTGAGCCAGTTCCTCTTTGGAATAACTACGCTCACTGTCATACTCTGCATGAAAGCGTCCTTCACTCGGCATTGCATACATCTTACTCAAGATATGATGTGACGCTTCGTGTGCCATTGTAAACCTGCGACGTCCCTGCTCCTTTTCAGCAAGAAGAAATTTATCAAGTACGATGGTATCTTTCGGGAAAACAAAGGGAATAATTTTTCCGTCCTGATGTACCAGCAGTGGTGTTGCTCCATCTGCCAGAAAACCAATCCTGCCTGCATCATCTTCTGCGAAAGAAGCGTATTCAATTCGTAACATAAGAAATTCTGTAATGAAATGTTCTATGTCGATGGATTGAATCACTCGATTGCTAAACTTATTAGCATAAGCTGTTATCAAGCCTTCGCTGATTTCTTCCAACTCGGCTCTTGACATATAAATACTCAAGTTGTGTCCACCTCCGACTCCACCTTGTCCGGCGGTGCAACTCCTCCGGCAAAGTTCTGTTGTATTTCCGCACTATCCAAATTGATTAGATAGCGAATTCCTTCAAGTGTTCTCATTCGTCTGTCCTCTGTTATAGTTCTTTGATGATGTGACAAGCCACACCCTGAATGCAGCACTCATCTACAATGATGTCTTTCATCTTCTTATTTTCCGGATGGAGAATGATTTTCTTATTCTCATCATCTCGGAAGTAGCGTTTCAATGTATTCTGATTATCCACAAGGGCAACTACTATATCGCCCTCGTTGGCTTCTACCTGCTTTTTGACAACCACAAGGTCGCCGTCATCTATCCCTGCATCAATCATAGACTGACCGCTTGCTCTTAATATGAAGAAATCTCCTTTGCCGAAAATAGCAGTAGGAAGTGATACATATTCTTCAATATTTTCTTCCTCATACTGAGGACTACCACAAGGAATAGAACCTACAATCGGTGTCTGTGTCTGTTCGCCACTGTACTTACGGGTCACATTGGTACTAATCTCCTGCCCGTCGTACTCAATCATATTCTTCTCAGCCATCTCTACCAAGTATTTATATGCTGTACCTCTGGCAATGCCAACAGCTTCCGCAATCTTTGTAGTCGATGGGGATTGTCTGTTTTGCAGGTAATAATCCTCGATATACTTTTTTATCTCACTCATAAGTTCAGGACTCTTGCTTCTCATACCTGCACCTCGCTTTCTTTTCTATCGGAAGCAGTTTGCTTTCGATAGTTTTATTATACCTGATACGAAAATTTTTTCAAGTAGGTTTTTCGCAAAAGAAAAGAGGTGTCGCAAATTGCTAACACCTCAAAATTTCTTTGCTTGCACTGAAATCATTAACTCCAATGGCTTACTATTTTTCTCTATTCTCATCTTTTCTTATACAATACAAGTTCCGGATTCTTACCGTCTTCTTCATAAGTGCAAATAAGAATAAAATCCATATCTGCAACAACGCCGAAACATCTATCGCCGCCGTATTCACATTCAAGCTGATTGCCCAGATATGTCTTTGCCTCATTCAAAAACTTAGCCGCTTGCCCATTCGGAAGCCGGTACTCAAGATTCACATACTTTCCCACAAGGGCATTCAGTTTTTCCACCTTTGGCATTCCGTCAACATTCAATTCGTTAATTTCATTGATTAACTTTTTCTTGAATTCTTCAAACTGACCGTTATCACTAAGCTCATCATATTTCTTCCAGTAATCCAAAGTAGGAAGCAGCTCTTTCATATAAGAACGGGCTTGTTCCTCCGTGAAATTCTCGCTTACCATATTCTTAACACAAACTTCAATCAAATCATCCATATCATTGTAAGTATATGTTCCGTCGGCATAACACCACTTACAATAGTCCTCATTGAAAGAACCATCGTGATTGTGTCCGATAATATCATCATCTTCAAGCGGCATTCCGCAGCATTGACAAATAAGCTTTCTCGGTGAGCCTAAAAGTGTATTTATGGAAACATCGAATACTTTTGACAGCAATTTCAATGTTTCCGTATTCGGAACTGTTTCTCCGTTTTCCCAACGTGAAACTGCCTGACGACTTACAAAAACTTTTTCTGCAAGCTCATCCTGCGACATTCCCTTTTGAGTACGAAGTTCAAGTATGACCTGTTTTGTATCCATTATGCAGTACCTCCCTTACACCTTTATTATAGTCTCACGCATTATCTCAAACAAGCAACTCGCAGTTGCTGTCCTTATTACTCACCTTTTTCGTTCACGGCTAACCAAATTTCACAATGATAGTTTGGGGCGGTTGTATTCACAAACGGATAAACTTCAAACTCCACGCCCTAAGCATATTCATACTTCGAGCTTTGTGGGAAGATTCTGCCGTTTCTTGACATCGTATGCTTTGGAGTGTTACATTTCCTGTTCTTTGTTTCCTTTTTCCTGCATACCCTCATCGGCTTGTGCAATCATCTGTTTGTACTGTTCTTTCACACTTTCCGGTGCAAGTATCTGTACTTTTCCATTAAAGCCAAACACCCAACCGAAAAAGGTAGGGCTGGCTGATACTTCGGTCTGTACCCTGAAAGACGTCATATCATACGCAAGGGTTGTCACATCTTCTCCGAAACGGTCAACCATTGTTTTCATCAGACTGTTATCACACCGTAAATCCACAAGAACTTTCTCGCCTGAGAACATAAAGAAAACTTCCTTTGTGTAATTTTCAATATCAAAATCATCAGGCATAGGAATAATGTCCTTATCCAATATCTCAGGTTTTGAAGCAATACGGTCTACTCTGAAATTGATAACCTTACTTTTCTTCTCAGAATATCCGAGAACATAATAATAGTCCCCACACCAGAGAAGTTTATACGGACTGAGCTTATACACTTCGCCCTTGTTCTTCAGAACCTTTTTCTTTAATCCAGTATAATCATAATACTGAAAAGAAATCTGCTTGCCTGCATTGATGGCGTCGTTTATAGCGTCAATAATGTAATATATCTGCTCATTATCCGGCTTAATGCGATTGACCACATAGTTATTACGCTTCAGCTTTGCCACCTGCCCCGGACTGGTCATCGTATGTATCTTCTCAATCAGAGTTTCGCTTTTCTTCTTTGTAATGAACTTCGATGACTCCACTGCATCTATCAGCAGTTTCAGTTCCGGCAATTCAAACTTACGGCTGGCTACAAAATATTTGCTCTGAGTAGAATGGATAGTAACAATATCCATTCCAAACTCCTGAAGTGCAGCAATATCTTTTGTGACCGTCGTTCTATGTGCAGATATTCCGTATTCATCATTCAATATATTGATTAGCTGCGTCGTCGAAAGCGGATGTTCCTCGTCCGTTCGTTCCTCTAATATTTTCTTTAAGTATAATATTCTCGGCTTTGTTTCCATTGTTTGCCCTTTCCAAGCTATTACTCATATAGTCCTTTGAACATTTCTCCCTGTATCACGCTGATTTGTTCAGTCGGAATTACTGTTTCATCCTGCATAATCAGTTTGCGTTCAAATTCATCAATCTTTTTCACTATGCCGGAATGCGTGAGATATGCTCCTCCGGATTTTTTATTATCAGGCACGAAATAAGTTATTGATATTTCCTGTTCTGTGCCGATATTATCTCTAATCATATTTAATTGGTCATTTAATTTCATAATGACTTCATCGCTTAACTCTAACCGTTCATCTGTTAGCCTTGCAGTCTCTTTAATGGCTGCATCGTGTCCTGTAAGTGCCGCAAAAGGTGCAAACTGTGCTGCTCTGTCGTGAAGTGACATACGAGGATGGTTCTTCGATGTCGGATTCGGCAGATTGATTATATCGTCATAGGAATGTTCATCCATCTGTTACAGCACCTCCTTTGCTCGACAAACTTGAATTTATAGTCCTCTCAAAACCAATTTGCTTTTTCTTCTCGAAATACGGGAATATCACTATCTCGATATGGATTGTAATTATGAAGATTGCAACCAAACTCTTTTAATGATTTTATTTTGTTATCCTGTGTCCATACAATTAAAGATATTCCGTCAAATTCTTCAACATTTCCATTATTCATTTTGCTTTTAAAATACCACTCCACGATTGTTTGATTGCCTTGATGAAAAAATTGCTTAATCTCCCAGACAAGAACACTTCCGCGTGTATTCCATTCGTCAAACCAGTGCTTTACCGTTTTGCGGTTTTCATATTTAGGACTCCAACTCTCAGTATATACAACATCATCTGTAAAAATATTGTCAATTCCTAAATCTGCTTTCTTAATCCACATATCAAACCATAATCGGATAATTTTTTCTCTCTCGTTCATAAAGTACCTCCATAACTTCCGATTTTCTCAATTCTCCAAACTTGAATTGACCGAGCTGATAGTTACCGTTTTCTAACACTCCATTCATCATCTTGAGCTTTTCTTTCAGCATAGTAACCGCAAGGCATATCCTTTAGAATACCAACAGAATTATCTAAGTCGAATACTGATTTTAAGGATACTAACTTTGCTTCGTCTGTTTCATGTGCTTTTCCACATAGAAATTGCCACATTCCATCATCTTCATCATGTGATACATACAAAATAGGTTCTCCATTCTCTAATATGTGGCAACAGGTTATTGTAGCTGTATTTGGTGCATCATAAAATGGGAATTTCATATTTAACACTCCTTTCAAACTTGAATTTTATAACTTATCAATCCCAATATAATATTATCATATGGTCTATCTTCTTGCGGTCAGTCAGCTCTATAATATGAGGATTATTCTCTTCCTGAGCTATAATCCATACTTTATAGTTTCCACATTCATCACTATCTCCAACAAAAGAAATATTACTTGGTTCAGCAACACCACTTTTTTCAATATATCTCTCTATTTGGGAAATAGGTAAAACTGTGTCAATCCAAAGAGCATCGGCGTATGTTGATTTTTCTCCTTTACTATTTGTGATTTCATAGCCATAAGTAGATACATAAATTACACTATCTGAGTCAGCAGACTTAATCTGTGCTACAAAGTTTTGTAAAGGATTAATATCTTCTTCGTCTAAACAAAAACTATTATAATCCTTACTTTTTTTATCAAAGTAATTATCAAATCCCATCAGAACATCAGCATTCAAATCAAATTTTCTTGAATTAAAAACTATTTCTAATATGCCCATATTTTATTCCTCAAATTTCAGTTTATTTAAGCCTTATGACCGCCGATTTGCTCGTTTCGGTCTTTGGCGGTTGCACCTTCTTCAAGGTTCATTCCCTTCAACACAGCATTCTTGCCAAACTTCTTTTTGATACTCAGCATTGCTTCTTGCATACGCCTTTCCCGTTCTAATTTTTCTTCTTCCTCCGCCTGCTTCTTCCTCTGTGCTTCGTAATCGGTAAAGAGGTCGAGTTGCTGGTATTCATCTTCCTGCTTGACGGATTTTTCATCAACAAGTTTATTCGCTGTGATTGTTATTCTGCGTACAAGCAAATGCTCGTCAACTATCCTGTCATACAAGTCCATCACGGCGTTGGTAATCAATCGAGTAGAGGAAGTCTTTTTCTCAAGATTCGCTGTTCCGTGTGCGTGCTTTGGAACTTTGCGTCCATATCGGTCAATCGTAACCTCGCCTTTGTATTGATATTTTAGGTTCGGATTACTTAAATTCTCAATATCATAGCCGATTGTCAACACAAGCTGGTCAGTTACAAGTCCTTTATCCACCAAATCAAGCACCATTTGGTCGGTCATTTCTTTTACAATCAACTTTGCCTTTTCGTAATCATACGGGCAGTGAAGTACCTGTCCTGAACATACACTATTGGTTTCCGGCTTATAGGCTTTGACCTGCTCCATCGTACAAGGTTCATATCCCCAAGCATGGTCAATTAGCAATTCCGCATTGATTCCAAACAGCTTGTAGAGCAGTTCTTCGTTATACAGTTCATTCGACTTTCCGATGGAACACCTTGCAATATCTCCCATAGTAAAAAGTCCATGTTCTTCCAGTTTCTTTGCATAGCCTTTACCAACTCTCCAGAAATCTGTAAGCGGTCTATGATTCCATAGCTGTCTGCGGTAAGACATTTCATCCAATTCGGCAATTCGCACACCGTCCTTGTCCGGCTCAATATGCTTTGCCACGATATCCATTGCAATCTTACACAAGTACATATTCGTGCCGATTCCGGCTGTTGCCGTAATTCCTGTTGTTTTCAAAACATCCTGTATCATCGTCATGGCAAGTTCCCTTGCAGTCATCTGATAGGTATTCAGATAATTGGTTGCATCTATGAATACTTCATCAATCGAGTACGGGAAAATATCTTCCGGAGCAATGTATTTCAAGTAAACACTGTAAATCTTGGTACTATATTCCAGATAGTATGCCATACGAGGTGGTGCAACGATATAATCAATCTCCAATGCCGGATTCGCATTTAATTCTGTACTGTCATCAGACGAACCAGTAAATGTACGATTTAGTGCTTTCCACCTTCGGGTATTATTAGCTTCTTTTACCTTTTGCACGACTTCAAACAAGCGTGGTCTGCCGGGTATCCCATAACTTTTTAATGACGGAGATACCGCAAGGCAGATGGTTTTCTCTGTCCTGCTCTTATCTGCAACCACAAGATTTGTTGTCAATGGGTCACGATTTCGTTCTTTACACTCCACAGAAGCATAGAATGATTTAAGGTCGATTGCGATATAGGTCTTTTGCTTTGCCATCATTCTATGCCCCCTTTTAAAAATCCTTTGAGTAAATTATGCTATCGTTAGTGTCAATCCTCGGTATAAAAACCATCCAATACATATGTTGTGACTGGTGTTATATACAATTCATATTTAATAACCAGTCTGATTAAATCATTTCCGTCAATCAGTGTTATCGGCGTACCTTCTCTCGCAGCCTCTCTTGCCTTATTGGTAAATCGGCTATTAGTAATAAATACTCCATAATCGGCTTGATATTTGTTCATCGCCCCAAGAAATTGATTGATATCCGGCTCACTCACTGGATTTGAATTAAATCTTTTACACTGAATAACCACTCTGGTTGTTCTAAAATCATCGGCATCTACGTGATATCCATAACCATCAATGCCACCATCATTTGACACCTGAACGCCTTTGTTGGTAAACTCCACTCCCATCTTTGTAAGAAGTGCTCGTGAAAATTGTTCAAACTTTGCTGGAGACATATTAGCGATTGCACTCTGAAGTTTTACCTTGAAATCATCTAACAATTCGTCATCTGTGGATTCATTCTCCTCGTCTTCAACCTCCAGTGTTTCTACTGGCTTGTTTTTCGATTTGTTCTTAGTCGAATGTTCCTCCCAATAGCTTCGAGCCTTATCCCTTACTTCTGTCTTAACATCAAAATCTGTTAAATCTACATTTGCTCCATCTTGAGTAAGTGTAATCTTTGGATTGAATTTCACATAAGATATGAGTCCGACATAACTAAGCTCTTTAATAGCAAAATTAAACTTAAAATCAAATTTTTTGTACTGATTTCCTGTTTTATTAGATGTATATAGTTTCTGTTCAAATTCAGCAATATGCTCATCTAACTCACTAATTCTGTCTCTAATTTCAGAACGCTCTAACTGTCCACCTGCTTCCTGAAGGACTTGAAGGATTGGTTTAATAAGGTATGATACTTGTTCTTCTGTATTTAAATCGTCATAAAACATATTTACATTTACACCTCTCATTTACTGTGCATACTTCTTGAAATTCTCTGCCTGCTCAAGAACTTCCTTGTAAACATCATCAATGGTTACTGGCGGATAGCCGAACTCATCAAGCAGCAATATCAAATCCACTTGCAAGTTTGCCTTAATATCATCACGGGCAGACCAATCGGTATAGCGTGACTTATCATCAACAATCAACTTTATCCTCTTGGATAGTTCAATCATTTTATCGTCCGGATATTCAAACTCAAACTTCTTGGAAACTGCTTTCAAAATATCATAGAAAGCTTTTTCTTCATAATCTATACCCATATTCTTGAAGGAGTTCTTTTCTGTTTTCAGTTCAGACAACAACTGTGCAAGCTGCTCCGCAACATCATCAAGGACTTCGTTGGCATACGCTTCATCACGACGACGGTTATTATACTCATCAACAACTTTCTTGAGTCTGTCTGCAAATTCCACACCCATAATCTTATTGACTTTCTTAAACTCGTCAATCGCCTGAGAAAGAAGTCTTTGAAGTATCTTGATTTTCGTATTCGGCAACTGAATAGCATTTATCTTATCCATATACTCATCGCTGAAAATGTCCACCGATATATGCTTTCCGGTTTCAAATAATTCCTCAATGCCATCAGACTGAATTGCACCCTCAAGCATTTTGCGGACACGAGCGTTCATCTGCTCAATATCCGGTGCGTCGCCCTTTGTCAACTTAAACAGAATAGAACGGACTGCACAATAAAAATGGATATAATCCTTATCTTCATCAGAGAATTTCTCACTTGAACTACAAAGGTTAAATGCCTGTTTCATTCTCTTGACTGCTGCCATAAATCTTCTTTCCAGTTCTTCAGACAACTGCACATACTCAACCGCACGGTTCAGGCAGGCAAGCTGTTCGGTAGGCGAACCGTTAAAGAAATCACTGCTGTTAAAGTTATGGAACATTTGACCAAGAACTTCTAACTGGTCTTTTACAATCGTGATAGACTGCTCAACACCTTCAAATTCTTCGCTCTCAAAATTCGTATATTTCTTGAGGGCGGTATTCATATTTTTCTTAATACCTATATAATCAACAATCAAGCCTTTATCCTTGCCCTCGCATACACGATTTACACGGGAAATCGTCTGAATAAGGGTATGCTGCTGAATAGGCTTATCAATATAAATCGTATCAAGTTCCGGCACATCAAAACCAGTCAGCCACATATCTACAACAATGGCAATCTTAAAGTTTGATTTCGGGTTCTTGAACTGACGGTCAAATTCTTTCCTATCCTCTTTTGTGCCAAGCATATCAAAGAGGTCTTTTTCATCATCTTTATTACGAGTCATAACCAACTTGATTTTTTCCATTGGCTTCAACTCTTTTTTATCTTTTTCGCTCAGAACAACACCGTCATCACAAATTTTCTTTTCTGTCCATTCCGGTCTGAGTTCCTTTACTATCTTATAGAAATCGTATGCTATGTTTCGGTTGGAACATACAAACATTGCTTTGCCTGCTACGGTTGCACCTTCTGCCACACGGGTTTCATAATGTTTGATAAAGTCCTCCGCAACAGCACGAAGTCTGTCAGGGTCGCCAATAATAACTTCCATTTTGGCAACTGCTTTCTGACTTTCTTCTACTTGATGTTCATTTGCTCCCTCAAGTTCACACTGAGCATAGTATTCTTCAATCTGTCTTACCTTGTCCTGATTGAGCATAACCTTAGCTGCACGACCATCGTAAACAAGATTAACTGTAATACCGTCCTTAACAGCTTCCGTCATTGTATATGCGTCTACAACACCACCAAAAACTTCGATTGTTCCATCAACCGGAGTTCCGGTAAATCCTACATAAGTTGCATTTGGCAAAGAATCGTGCAGATACTTGGCAAATCCATAGGTTTTCTGAACACCGGACTCTGTAATCTTAACCTTTTGGTCGAGATTGATTTGGCTTCTGTGTGCTTCATCAGAAATACAAATAACATTTGTTCTGTCCGTAAGAAGTTGCAAATCCTCTGTAAATTTCTGAATGGTAGTCAGATAAACACCGCCACTTTCTCGTCCCTGCAGCTCCTCACGAAGTTTCTCACGGGACTCAATGCTTACAACGGTTTCATCTCCGATATATTTCTTTGAACCGACAAACTGCTTGGAAAGCTGGTCGTCAAGGTCTGTTCTGTCTGTAATAATGAGAATAGTCGGGGAAGAAAAGTATTTGCTTTTCATCAACATACGGGTAAGGAACAGCATTGTATAACTCTTGCCACACCCTGTCGCTCCGAAGTATGTACCACCTTTACCATCTCCTTCAGGGCGAAGATGAGCCTTGATATTCTCATACAATTTATTTGCCGCAAAGAACTGTGGATAGCGGCACACTATCTTCAAATCTTTATCTGTGTTATCCGGAAAATAAATAAAATCTTTGATAACTTCAAGCAAACGGTCTTTTCGGAAAAGTCCCTTTATCATTGTTACAAGAGAATTGATACCGTCCAGTTCTTTATCGTCTGAATTTATCTTCCTCCACGCATAGAAGAAATCATACGGGCTGAAGAAAGAACCGTATTTATTATTTGCTCCGTCACTGATAACAACAAACGCATTATATTTGAAAATCTCCGGAATATCTCTACGGTAACGGATTGTAAGCTGCTTATATGCGTCCATTATGGTTGTATTTTCTTGTACCGCACTCTTAAATTCAAGAACAACGACAGGAATACCATTTACAAACACAATGCCATCAGGAATACGCAACTGATTATTTACGCCTTCAATTTCAAACTGATTAACCGCTTTGAAAATATTGTTTTCGGGAGTGTCGAAATCAATAAGTTCAATATAAAGGTCTTTCTGCGTTCTATCCTCACGGTTAAGAATAAAGCCATCGCAGAGCAACTTAAATACAGCCTTATTTGCTTCATAAATCGTACCGGAAATATTACGCAGCATTAGAATGACACTATCCACCTCACTCGGTGTGATACCGTCTTTCGCATAGCGATTATAGAGGTATTGCTTCAGGTCGTCCGTAAGCAGAACCTCTGTCCTTTCTCTGTGTATCTGGTCGCCACTGACATAGGTGTATCCCTCGTCTTTGAACAACTCCATTATTGACATTTCCAATGCGTGTTCATTAAAATTTGCCATTGCGTTCACTCCTTTTATACGCTCTGTGTTTTATAAAATATCAGCAAAATATCTGTTCTTCTTTTTGGTAAATACAACTTGTGACGGGAATAAATTCTCTCCCATATTTGCCATTCCAACAGCCATCAATGCCCAATCGCTCAATTCTTCCGGCAAACGATAACAAATTGGATTGCCATCATTTGAAATCGTAATCAACGGAATACCTGATTTATCCATTCCGACAGATAAAACCATTTCCATTTGACTGCCTTCAGCAATTTGAAGAATAGGTTGCTTCGTAATATCAAAATAAACTTTCGCTCCACGACGGTTTAGAAAATACTCCTCATCACCTTTATCAATAAGGTCTATCGGTAATTTACTTCGCCTGCGGTTAAAATAATCAGATAACTGCTGACAAACATATCCATTAAAATATTCGCCCTGCATTTCAAGTTCTTCATTGACAAGCTGTTCTGCATTTTCAAAATGAGCCATATAACCAAGTAGTCCTATAAAACATACCAAATCATCGGAATAAATTCCTGCATACGACTTATACCAAGCATTATCCCATTTGCAAATTATCTTATATAATTTTTTGTATAGGTTCAGTTGAGCTTCATTAAGCTGAAACCATTTTGTGCTTAACAGTTTCTTCTCCGTTCCCTCTGCAATGGAATGATAGTGCAATTCATCACACAAGGCTTTTAACAGCTTTGAAATGATACCCGCCATCATATCCGCCATACGCAAGCCACAACTATCTTTTGAATTTTCCTCTGTTACATTAGACAGCCCCATTTCACACGCAGCCTGTATTGTTCTACTGGCTTCGTTCTGCTCTCCCTCTTTATCTAAAATTAAAGCATAATTCTTAATCTGTTCTTCCCGTAAGTATTTCGCAAAACCACTAAATGGCATACGATAATCCCATTGCAGTTCCGGAATAGCCGAAATGTCGTCCAAAATATACAGTATATTTTCAAAGGCTTCATTCTCCTGTTCTTTCAGACTCATATTTGAACGGTTACATTCAATTCGTTCTCTAAAAAATCTTTTCAATTCCTCTACAAATTCTTCCGGATTATCATAAATACTTTTGATAACATTCTGCGGACGATATGCAACAAGAGCCTTTGTAATAGAATACTTAACTGCATCTGCATCTATAATGAAGTTGTTCTGATAACCTATAAAAAGTTGCAAAACCAAATATTCTATCTTACTTGCAACAGAAAAATACAACTTGGTACTTTCATCAAAAATGGATAAGAAGTCCATTATAAACTGTGTGTTGGTTTTATCAAGCGAAGCAAATCCACATTCAAACTTCTTTTGCTTCAAGGTTGTGCTTTTTAATTCTCCGTTTCTATCTTTACGGTCAGCATATTTATTTTCAAATTCCTCATATTTTTTGAAAACTTCTTTTTCCTTTTCTTTCGACCAACCAACTACAACCGTAACAAAATTATCGTAATAATTTGGAGCAGTTACGGTATTATAGTTGATTTTTCTACTGTGTTCTGACTCATCGTAATAAAATTTATATGTATCCATAACTGTTCCATCTCCTTTCGGTTAAATGATAATTTAACGGCTTAGATTGCTAATTGTGATAAAAGCATTCTCTGTAATACTAAAAGATGGTCAATCTCCTTTGCGTTTTGAGAAATTAGTTGGGAAATAGCGTATCCCTTCTCTCCAAACTTCTCTAAAGTCGATGTATCAGGAACGACAATCTGAAAGTTATTAAGTAAGTCTTTTCCGACGTTAGGGAATGTAGAGCCAGTAGCAGCAGAAAGGATTTCCTGCAAGCTATTATCAATGATTGCCTTAATGAACCAGTTCAAATTAGTATCGGATATATGACGAATTGCGGCTAATCCTCTGCCAATTACATAGCGTTGGTTTGCCCAATTCATTCTTCCGGTTGTTGAACCACGAACGCAGAATAAAATATCTCCATTGTCACAGTATTTTTTCCCGTTTGTTGTCCATTGAGCAGGGGTAGGCGAATAAAAACCAAACTCGGTTGGTCCATTTAATAATGGTTCTCCTATTCCATCGTTGTTACAGTCATCTCCTTCAGGTGACTGCCCCATTACCACGGTAGCTATTTTGGAAAAAGGAGCTATCTGCCAGCCGGATGGTAGTTCAGAACCTTTATCAAAAGAAAAGTATTCCTTATACAGAGTTCCCAAAGTGGCTTCTAAATTATCATTTATCTTCTGTTTCAAAGCTATTCTATCGGTTATTGTCTTATAGGCTTTCACAATTTTTCTCTGCTTTTCAATATCTGGCACTGGAAGCTCTACCTTACACATTTCCTCCCAATCCATTACTTCACGTACACTGCCGTGCGATTTAAAACGAGCATATCTATCAAATTCAGGGCGGCTAAACCACAACATTAAATATTCCGGTAAAAGTTTCTCTGTATCTATTACCTCAAATACTGTATAAACATTACTTACAAGCCCTTCTTCATAATCCTCAAGCAATGCAATAGCGATTTTATCTCCTCTACGAGAGGTATCTGGTATATATGTGAATTGTCCCTTTTTAACTACCTTGTATTTTGTAAAATCTGTCCCAACAGTGTTTGCAATAGACTGAATAAACTGCTTTTGTACAGAAACACCTAAGAGATTTTCTTTTTTTCCTTCCTTGTTGCGAATATCTACCTGTCGTATATACTCCCCAAGAAATCTGTATCCTTCTTTCATTCTTACCACCTTAACCAATGTATTTTCTATGAGCAATTTTCACATTACTCTGCTTAACCATTGCATATTGCAATGTCGTATCTATTCTTCTATGCCCTAAAAGCTGCTGAAGCTGCTCTATTGGCATTCCTTTGTCTATTGCCATTGTCGCAAGCGTTCGCCTGAATTTATGAGGGTGTACCTTATTTAGTCCCAATCGTTTTCCAAGCTGTCGTAATCTCACTTCAATACCTCCGATATTCATTCGATTATACGGAGATTGTAATGATACAAAAAGTGCCGGATTATCGTCCTTTCGGCTGTTTAAGTAATTCTGCAAGTGTATTTTTGTTCTTGCATCAAAATATACTATTCGTTCCTTATCGCCTTTGCCGAAAACAACGCATTCTCTTTCGTTAAAGTCTATATCCTCACGATTTAGTAACACCATTTCCCCAACACGCATACCCGTTGAAGCAAGCATATCAATCATTGCCAAGTCCCTGAGTTCCGTGCAATTATCCCTCATCAATTCAAGGGCTTCATCTGAGTAAGTTTCTTTAATGTTCGTTCCGGTCTTAACCTTATGTATTCGCCTGACCGGACTTTTCAAAATATAATCCTCGTCCTCAAGCCAAGAGAAAAAACTGGAAAGTATTCGTCTTATATTATCTATCGTAACTTTACTTGATTTTTTCTTAGCTTGATACTCTGTCAAATAACAACGAATATCATCAGTTACAATGTATTTGATACCTTTTCCTATGCTATCAAGCATTGATTGTATCGTTGCATTATAGTATTTCAAGGTTTTTTCAGAACAGCCCTCAATACGCTTTGCCGATAGGAAAGACTCTACTAAATTCTGTTCTGAAAGTTCCTTATCCTTTTCTGTCTTTGTTACCTCATAATCAAAAAGTGTATGCTGCAACACCTCTTGCAATCTTTCTGTCTGTGCGTTATTCAGATAAGGTAACATTCCTTGAATAACATCAGTGATTAGGTTCTGTTTCATAGTCAATTCTCCTTTTCTTTTTTAAGAGAACGACTACCAGTGGCAGTCCCTTGTTTTAACTCCCGCCACTGATGGGAGTTCTATTGTAAATGATAATTTAGAAGCGACCGCTCAAGCATATTTTGACAGCCTGTTTTTTGATGAGTCAGAACCTAATTGCACTTTGGCTGATATTGCCCTTGTCAATCCTGTTCGACCTCTTGCTAAAGGTGTCGAAGCTCGTTATTTTGAAATGGCAACGCTTCCAACAAATGGCTGTATTCCAACAGGCGATTTTATTAAGCCTTATAATGGTGGAGTTCGTTTTATTAACGGCGATACACTTATTGCACGAATTACTCCTTGTCTTGAAAATGGTAAAGCTGCATACATAAATATTCTTGAAGATAATGAGGTTGCATTTGGTTCAACTGAATATATCGTTTTTGCATCTAAGGGCAATATGCCATCAAGCTTCTATTATTTTCTAATCAGAAATGCAAAATTTGTCACTTTCGCATTGCAATTTATGAATGGCTCAAGTGGACGCCAACGAGTTTCAGGAGAGGAATTAGCTTCATTTCCACTTTGCCGCCCATCTTGTGAAAATCTTGAAGCATTTGATAAGGTAGCCTCACTTGTTCTTGAGCAAATGAAAGATAACACCTATGAAATTCAGAAGCTGAAGCAACTACAAGAGGTCATAGCAGCAACCATTTCAAGCTGCTAAATTATCATTTATCTTCTGCTTTAAAGCAATTCTCTCCGTAATTGCCTTATAACTGTTCACTATTTCAAGCTGGTTTTCAATAGGCGGAATAGGCAATTCTAGTCTGCATATATCATCCCAAGTAATCCCACCACGAACGCTCCCGTCAGTATGTAACCAACAAATTCGGTCAAACTCCGGTCTGCGAAACCACATCATCAGATAATCTTCTTTCAAAATGCTGTTATCTATTACCTCAAACATAAAATATGCCGGAGAAACAATAGCAGGTTTTTCTTCATCATACAATGCAACCGGAAGTCGTTCATCACGACCAACATGCATTGGATTACACGCAAACTTTCCTTTTGTTATCAGTTTATATTTACTCAAATCCGTACCAATGACATTTGCAACCGACGGCATAAAGAACTTGTCTATGTTAATTCCCAAAACTCTGTCTGTTATGCTTTCTCTGTTCCGAGTATCAATCAGTCGGATATGGTTTCCTAAAATATCATAATTCGATTTCATATCCCAACTCCTTAAATACAGCAAGCAAATCTGATTTGGATTTTTCCTCTTGAACAAGAAGTTCTTTGAGTTCTCCCTGCAATGACTTCATTTTTGTATCAAAGTCGATGTTCTCATCACGGTTGACAAACTCAATATATCTGCTTGGTACAAGAGTAAATCCTTTTTCTTTTACTTCTTCAAAAGAAGCAGAATAGCAAAACTCCGGCACATTCTCATAAGTTTCCTCATAGCCTTCCTGCTGCCAGTTATGATATACACTTGTAACTTTGGCTCTATCTTCCTCTGTCAATTCAATGTACTTCTTCTCATAAGGACTGCCCATCTGTCGTAAATCCATAAAGAGTATTTCATCTTCTCGGTCACGATAGCGTTTGAGCTTTCCGTTCTGCTCCACAACACGAGCCTTTTTATTCTTATTGAGTACCCAAAGGGTAACGCTGATGTCAGTGGTGTAGAAAAGGTTTCTTGGAAGAATAATAATCGCTTCTACCAAGTGATTTTCTATAAGCTGCTGCCTGATTTTCAGCTCTGTACCATCATCAGATAATGCACCATTGGCAAGCAGGAAACCTGCCACACCGTTTCGTGAAAGTTTAGAAACAATATTCAGTATCCAACCATAGTTTGCGTTGCTTGTTGGTGGAACTTCATATCCATTCCAACGAGGGTCGTCTACAAGCTCATTCTCGGCTCTCCACTGCTTCTGATTGAAAGGTGGGTTTGCCATAATGAAATCTGCTTTAAGGTCTTTGTGTTGGTCGTTGGTAAATGTATTGGCTGCCATCTCTCCAAGATTTGCAGAAATACCACGGATAGCTAAGTTCATTTTTGCCAGTTTGAAAGTGGTATTTGTGTATTCCTGACCGTAAATAGACACTTTCTTTTTATTACCGCTATGTGCTTCTACGAACTTGATGGACTGCACAAACATGCCGCCCGAACCGCAACAAGGGTCATAAAGTATTCCATCGTAAGGCTCAAGCATTTCGGCAATCAGATTTACAATACACTTTGGTGTGTAGAACTCTCCTTTACCTTTTCCTTCTGCAAGAGCAAACTTACTAAGGAAATACTCATATACACGACCTATAATGTCGTTCTCTTTATCATCTGTATTGATACGATTGATTTCATCAAGCAAAGAAGCCAACTTTGCCGTATCAATATGTAAGCGGGAGTAATAGTTATCCGGCAAAGCACCTTTCAGTGCCGGGTTGTTCTTTTCAATCGTATAAAGTGCTGTATCTATCTTCAGGGCAATATCGTCCTGCTTTGCATTTTCAATAATGTACTTCCAACGGCTTTCTTCAGGAAGATAGAATACATTTTCCTGAGTATAAAACGGTTTCATATCCGCATACTTTTCGCCGTGTGTAGCAATAATCTTATTACGGCATTCCTCAAACTTGTCACTGGCAAATTTAAGGAAGAATAAACTCAGAACAACGTGCTTATACTCCGCAGGCTCAACAGAACCTCTCAGTTTATCAGCACTTTTCCAAAGTGCTTCTTCCATTGATATTTCTTTCTTTGGTTTAGCAGCCCTTGCCATCTATAATTACCTCCGTGTTTTAATCTTCATCTAAAATAACTTCGCATATATCTCCGATGTCGCAGTGAAACACCTGACATATCCTCATCAGTACTTCAAGAGATACCGGCTCATTCTTATTTATCTTCGTTGCAGCGTATGATGTAATTTCGGCTGCACGCATTAAATCCTGTCTTTTCATTTGATTGTCAATCATAAGTTTTTGAAGTTTGTTATAGCATATCTTCATCAGTAACACCTCTTCATCTTATAATTCTTCTTCGTTACAGTTAGTCATTTAACATTATATATTAAATTTTCAGGCATTTCAAGATTTCAGGCAGAAATGTAACCTTTCAGACACTAAGGTGTCACTTTTTGCAAACACCTAATGCAACTCTTCTAAAGAATAATAAAAATGAGATGCCGAAGCACCTCAATTATACATTCTATTATTAACATTCAATGCAATCATTGCTATGACCTTTTCTATCGGCGGCTCTTTTCCGTCCGGTGCAACTGCTTTCCAAAAAGCTATTGCTTCCGGTTCAGCACTTTTCATTGCTTCCCGAATGGCAAACTGCATTTCCTCTTTTACTGCTTTTTCGGTTGTTCCATTTTCTTTTGCTATTTGTCTGAAAATGTCGTTCACTTCTACTTCCTCCTATGTCTATTAGTATGTGTCTATCACTGACAGTTGTTGTTATAGCATATTCTCTCTGTCGAAGTCCCGAAAAATTTGTCGATAGCAGAAATTTTTTATACTGAAAAAAAGAAAGCTCGTCGATTAGGACGAACTTCTGTGTTTTATGGAAGTATTTGCTTTGACTGCTTCACAAGTGTATCTATGACTTCATAAATTCTGTTTCTATCTTCAGGAACAAGTTTTTCAAGCTTCTCATTCAGCATTGAGTTCTTGACTGTATATCCCGTTTCCAGAACATCTGTAAGAACCATATCCGATGATACACCTAAAGCATTTACTATCTTTATGAAAGTTTCGAGTGACGGAATTTTCTCTCCACGCTCAACCATACCAATATAATTTGTTGTCAAATCTGTTTTCTCAGCCAAATCTTCTTGGCGTAATTTCCTTGCAAGTCGGAACTTTCTTATATTCTTGCCGATTGTATCGAGCTTCATCACATCACCTCCCTTAGTGTGTTTCAATAACTAATAGTATAGGTTAAGTCGATTTCAAATCACACGCACCCAAAGGAAGTCAAACCAACTATTAGTGATGATTCCCAACTATTTTTATGTTATACTATAAAAGTAGTAATTCACGATTGTTAATGGCGAAAGACAAATCACAACCCAAGAGCCAAGTTAAACAATCTCCATAGAATAAACTTAGGGGTAAAAGGAATGGACGAACAAAAGATAATATTCAGTAATCGGTTTGAAAAAGAGAAATTTGAGGATTACAAAACAGATTTGGGAACTGACAGCTCAGTCACTCCCGACTTTACGGAAGCTGATGATTTTTTTAAATTTATACAGAAGAACCGCAGAAGTGTTCCAAGTAAAGAGCGAATTGCTGACAAGGATAAATTTATCAAAACCGTTTACGAACTATCCAATAGCTTTGAAATTGACGCTGACCTGATAGAATTTGCCGAGGGATATATCGCCAACATCTATGTAGATTATGCCTGCTACACTGGATATATCAAGAAGCTGTTAGCAATTCTTTTTATCCTTGCCGATGATATTTCCTTTTTAGACGGCAGCAAAGAAAATGCCGATATGCTTTTCAGCTTCACTTATCACACACACCATATTTTCCTGAATAACAGAGAAACAACTGATTTCTCATAATGTACCCGATGGCTACTCAACTGAGCAGCCATCTTTTCAATTTTCCAGACACCGTCTGGAATTTTTAATATGCCGGAATACCGTATCCATAGATATTACTGCTTCCGACTGCGTACTGTCTTTGCTTGCAGGCATCGCCTGAGTTACCCTCTACAGTATAAACAGTGCCATTCTCACACTTCTCTACGATACCAACGTGGTCTGTTGTACCGTCGCCTTCCCAATCAAAGAAGATAATATCTCCTACCTTTGGTTCATAAGTGCGGTCTTGCCATTTTCCATTTGACTTAAACCAGTTTGCACCATCCACGCAACCTGCAAATTTCGGAACAAGTCCGCTTTCAATATACCCGCATTGGTCAGCACACCAAGATACGAAGCAGGCACACCATTCCACTCGACTGTTAAAGCCGTACCAACTCCAGTAAGGTTGTCCGCCCTGATTGCCTAGCTGTGTCAAGGCAACCTCAACAATCGCCTGATTACCTCCGGCAGTAAAGGCTCGCCCATACGGATAGTATCTCAGAACGTGAGCCGGATATTGGGTATCTCCATAACTGTCCCAACCAAGCCTTTGTGCCTGCTGAGTGGAAAACTCCACTGCATTGGCATAAGAATAACCGCCATACTTTGTTTTTGCCCAAGAAATATACCCATTACCGAAGTTGTAGCCTTGCAAGGCAAGTTTGATATGCTCCATATCTATCGGACTTTCCACTTCTGCCGAAGTAAGAGCCGCTTTCAATTCCTGAACTCCACACTGGATAGAATATTCAGGGTCTTTAATTCCATTAGGTTCGTGCGGATACCTTGTATTGAAACTTCCCTCTGCTGCCTGCATAGGGTCAAGTCCTCTGCCACCGCTTTCCTGCATCATAACCGCCTTGATAAGTTCCACATACTCAGGAATGCCGTACTCTTTGGCATACTTCTGTATGATGGGTTCATAGGCTTCTACCTCTGCACTTACCGGAGTATAGGAATTACTGTCACTTCCTCCTCCAAACATTGCTACGGCAGCACCAAACAGCACGACAATCATAATAATCAGAACCGCTATCCAACCGCCTGCGGCGATTGCTGCTACAAGTGCTTTTGTCCCTGCAATAATCGCTTTGACTGTCGCAACAGTAGCTTTCGCTGTGGCTTTAACGGTATCTGCTGTGGCTTTCGCCGCTTTCTTTGCCGTCTGAGCCGCTTTCTGTGTTGCTTTGGCTGTTGTTTTTGCTGTTTTCTGTGCTATAATGGCAGCTTCTTTGGTGGTCTTAATAGAAGTCTTTGCCGTTTGTTCTGCGGTCTTGACCGACCTTTGAACAGTATTGGTTGCACCTTTCGATACGGTCTTGACTGTCGTATTTCCTGCCGACCTTGCAGACTGTTTAATTGTTTTCTCCGTACGCTCCAGAGTTCGGATGCTCTGTTTTCCGACAGGATTGACCGATTGTTTCTGAAGCTGTTTCTCTGCACGCTTGGTCTTGAAATTCTCAATTCCCGTTTTGGCTTTCTGATAATTCTGCCTTGTTTCACGCACACCCCATCTGCCGACTTTATCCGCACGGTATGCAGTTTCGTGAACAGCCCTATCCGTTGCCGCTTCGATTTTATCGGAAGCATATTCCTCTGCGGAATTTTCCGAAGCATTGGTGGAATGTTCTGCCTTATCTTTCGTCATCACATAGGCTTTCTTCATTCGCTCCGTGGCAACTGCTGCCTTATTTATGGTCTTGATTGTACCTTTGCTTGTATCTCTTGTTTTTATATCAGCCATCGGTTTCCTCCTTTCTCGAAAAATAATAGAGAGTGGGGTTTAATCCACTCTCTTAGCGACAACAACAAGCCTGCCATTGTTTCTTGAATATTCACAAGTAGAGAGAGAAATAAGCTTGTCGCCATACTCTGCCGATACTCCGGTATCATACAAAGAAAGTTCCTTGCACTTAGCAACATACGCATCAAACTCTGCCGCATTTTCTGCGTCCGTAAACTCATAATACTTAAAGCTATCGGAGCTGTCTGTATAAACGACCGTCTTAAAGACTGCAATCACTTCATACTGGTGTCTGTCCGTCAGTGTATCAAAGGTAATCGTCTTATGACCTTCCCAAAAGCTCTTGTTTCTGTACTTCATCAGTCCCGTAAACATCGAGCCGTCATTCATATGGTGTCCGTATATAATGATGTTGTCTGAAGGTTTCTGCACATCACAATTTTCCTGCACATATGGACAGCCATAAGCGGAATAGGTCTTATCAAACTTGTGCTTCAGGTAGAAGTTCGGCTCATTTACAGACTGCACGACCGGATAGTTGATATTGGTATCCTCAACCTTTATCCAACCCACCATATCCTCATTCTGCCGATAAAGTTCAAAATATTCCGCAAGATAGTCCTTATCTTCCGAAAACGTCACGCCCTCATTTTCCTTTGGCGGCTCGTCCTCCACAATCTCCGCAAGGTTATCATAGACTTCATTCTGCTTGGCAGAGTCAATGTGATTACGGATAATAAAGAAGGTGCTTACAGACAACACTACCGTAAACACCATTGCAATAATAATATAGATTTTTCTGCTCATTTTCTCTTACCTTTCCATATCGTTTCTCTTAGGTGGAGTCAAATCTCTGCAATACTCCGGATACCTCAACTTGATACCCTCCATAAAATACGGAGCATATCCGCAACAGAACAGTTCCTCCGGTGTATAGAGATTTTCCCTGCCTTCTTCCGTAAATCCATTCCAAAGATTAAAGGCAAGGTGGCAAACCTTGACTGTGCCACTTGTCTGCCAACCGCCGTGCATACCTTCTGGTATGATGCAATCCCTCTTAAAATCAAACATCTTTCCGATGTTCATTCTTGTTTCTTCTGAAATACCCATCACATAGAAAAATGCTCTGTGATAGCAGTCGTTGACTTTGCACTTATCCAGATTTTCCAATACAAAATCTCTGTGTGCAGCATTGCGAAATTGAATCTTAGACATTGTAAATCCCTCCTTATGCTTCGCCCGGTTTGGTTGTCATCAGTTTATAAAGTTTCGTGTTCTTAGGGAATTTGTTTGCAAACGGTACAAGCGAACTTCCCACCTTGATAAGTCCGTGTCCTGCTTCCACATTCGTGATATAGGACATCTGGAGGTCAGAAATATTCAGAAGTTTTGCAAGCTCAAGCCTGTCTGTGGAAGCCTGATTCAGCATAATGATGAACTCTGAGTTTGCAAGCATGGTTCTCGCTGTGTGGCTCTGCAAAAGGTCATCGACATTCTGAGTGATTCCACTTGCGTATGCACCGTATTTTCTCACACGCTTCCACAAGGTAAAGAGGAAGTTTGCAGAGTATTCGTGCTGGAACAGAAGATAAATCTCATCAATGAAGATAAAGGTGTTCTTACCCTTTGCACGGTTCTGTGTGATACGGTTCAGGATAGAGTCAAGGACAACAAGCATACCAATCGGCATAAGCTGTTTACCCAAATCAAGAATGTCATAGCAGATAAGGCGATTATTGGTATCCACATTCGTCTGCTTTGCAAAGGTATTCAGAGAACCGTGTGTGAAAAGTTCAATGGCAAGTGCCAGTTCCTTTGCTTCCGGTTCGTCCTGCTGCAAAAGTTCTGCCCTGAAATCCTGCAAGGTCGGTATATGTCCCTGATAGTCATTCTGCTGATAACTGCGATACACGCTTGCCGTGCAACGGTCAATGATAGACTTCTGCTTCGCTCCGAGATTTGTTCCTCCGATAAGCTGTTCACAAAGGGACATAATAAACTCGGATTTCAAAATGACAGGGTTTGCACCGTCGCCGTAATCCTTATTCATATCCATTGCATTGATGTGATTGTCGGAAGTAGCAGAAATATTGATTACCTCTCCGCCCATTGCATTGACAAGCTGTGAATACTCTCGCTCAGGGTCGATGATGATAATATCTGCGTCTGAAGAAAGCACCTGATTGATGATTTCTCCCTTTGCCGCAAATGACTTACCGCCACCAGATACACCGAGAATAAAGGAGTTACCATTCAAAAGCTGCTTACGGTCTGCGATAATCATATTTTTGCTGATAACATTCTGACCGTAATAGATACCGTTCTCGTGGAAAATATCCTGCACCCTGAATGGGATAAATACCGAAAGGCTCTCTGTTGTAAGTGTTCTGAACGCATCAATCTTTCTTGTTCCAAACGGCATTACCGTATTGAGTCCATCTACCTGCTGAAATCTCAGTGTTGCAAACTGGCAAAGATGTTTTCTTGCTGTGGTAAGCAACGCTTCCGTATCATTCTCAAGCTGTTCCTTACTGTCTGCCGTAATAACCATTGTGATAACAGCGAACATCATTCTCTGGTCACGGGTCGTAAGGTCATCGAGGAACTCTTTCATTTCTTTCTTCTGCTGCTCCATATCATACGGAACAGTTGCAGAGAAGTTGTTATTGGCATTCTGCCTACGCTGCCAGTTTGTGATATTGGTTTCCACACCAAGCAGACGGTTCTCTGCTTCCTTTACTGCTTCATCAGTTGGAACGGGAACAATATCAATGGACATCATCAGATTTCTGTTCATATCCGTAAGTTCCGCTACCATACTGTCTTTGATATAGGACGCATATTCACGAAGAAAAAGGACTCTTCCATAACGGTTTCCCATCTTGAAATAGTCCTTTTCAAATTCCATTGTGTCGGGGCAGATATAATCCTTAAAATCGTGTCCCTTTTTTCTTGTTTCCTTAATATCAAAGTGGAAAGAGCTTTCTTCTCCCACACGATAGAAGTCGTGGAAAATACGAAGTCTTTCGTCTGTTTCCAGTTCCACACACTTACTTCCAAGCCTGCCGAAGTGAGCAATCAAATCTGCACCGACACGGGCAAAATAAGTTCTTGCGTCCTCCACACTCTTTTTGTTGATGGAAATGGTAATATACTTATCCTGAACAATGGAGTTTGCACCCGTTGCCTTATCAAGAAGCATTTTATTGTATTCCTCTCGATATTCGTCCAGATTATCTCCGGTTGTCGGAATAAGAATTGTCTGCTCAAAATCCAGTCTGTTGAGCCGACGATTATTGATTGTGATTTTTGTCGTTGCACCACTGTCAAGAGAGTTCAGAAGTTCGGAATATTCAAGGAACATCGCTTCCTTATCCTCACGGCTCGCCACTGCATAGTTAATATCCGTAAAGCGGTAGGTCTTTGAATATTTATCCTTTCCCACTTTGAAAATGCCATCATCAAAGATAGCTGCCACGGGAATCACGTCCTGCACCCCTTTCGGTACAACAAATTTTTCTTTATCCTGCTTAAACAAATTTGTAAGAGTCTTAATCATTTGACTTCAATACCTCCTTCTGCTTCTGTTCAATGCTTGGCTTCATCAGTTCGTAATAAACATTGGTGGAGTGAAATACCAGCTTCTTCGGCATTAAAAACTCCGATTTTATCCACGCATAGATTGCTTTCTCTGCGGTCATACCGTTGTACTTCACAAAGCCAAGTGCCGCAAACGGAGCAGCACCCAAAATGCACACCCACGATACGGTTTCCGTGCCAACATACGGTCTGAGCAAGAAATACAGTCCTACCGCAACGCCACAAGCGAGAACAGAAAAAATGAACTGTCTGAGCGACAGCCCAAAAAACATTGACTCTGTATAATTTCTGATTTCTCGGTTAATTTTTACTTCCATATCTGTTTCCTTTCCTGCGGTTTCGGTCTTTCTCCCTCACGCATTTATCATTCAGGCAAAAGACTTTGCCTTTTCGTTTACCGCCATAGTAAACGCATTTCTTACAATCTCTTTGGTTCATCTCAAAATCTCTCCTTAAAGTCCCATCATCTCTCGGATAATACGGTCAGACATTTTTACTGCACCGACAAGAACAAGCATATTAAATACCAATTCCCCGATATATGCCCACACCTGCGTAACTGCTGCTGCGTCAGGATTCACTACTGGCGGCGATGATGCAAATACAGAGAAAATAATACAAGCAAGTACAATAACTGCTCCCTCAAGCAGAACGGCACAATAGCTCTTGATAAAACTCTTGCCGACATTCTGTGTCGGTTCTCCTGCAAATGTGGAAAGCGGTATCGGTGCAAGTGCTGTGTACATATACAACTTGAAAAATCTTCCGTACACCGTCATTATCAGAATAAACGACAGCACCGTGATAAATAATCCTCCGATAAGCGTTACCGCCCACAAGGGAATACTCTCGAAAAATCCGCAATCCTCTATGGTCGTTACCATTTCTGCGGGCAAAGTCGTCTGTTCCGGAGTTCCAAATCCGGCAGCATTCATAATGGTTGAAATCGTACCCTGCACGATATTAAACAATGCAAGCATAAGTTCCATTCCGTATGTGATAACACCTTTCGCCAACGCAAAACGGACAAAGAGTTTCAAAGCGTGTTCCGGCTTTTTCACATCTGTAAAACTTCCGCAGGTCTTTACCATACCTATCACGAAAAACAACACAAGTAAGGCAAGCCCGATAGCCTGAACTGCACCGTTGATGTCAACGATAACCTTCCAGATATTCCCGCCCTTAAAGTTCTGCGGTGTAGTTGTGATGAGCGTCCATATTTCCGACAGTTTTTCATTCCAAGTTTCAAGGGCATTTTCAAGATTTTGAACTACCCAGTTATCACTCATTCAAAGCACCTCCTTACAATTAAGGGGTGTACCTTAACTTGGCACACCCCTCGATAACTGTGTAACTCTTATCTTAGCCTGTGATAAGAGTAAGGATTTCTTTGGCGAAAGTAATAATGACACCACCCGCAAGAGTCAGGAAGCCATTGGCTCTCTGAGAAGGGTCGTGAGATTTGAGTGAAAGACCGACCTGCACGATACCAAAGCCGAGCAAAATCATACCGATGGCACGGATAAGTCCGAAGATAAAGTCAGACAGATTGTTGACTACGGTAAGCGGGTCAT
This sequence comes from Blautia sp. MB18-30, assembly GCF_023669475.1. NCBI lineage: Bacteria > Bacillati > Bacillota > Clostridia > Lachnospirales > Lachnospiraceae > Blautia > Blautia sp. MB18-30. The sequence goes on from NZ_JAMOYY010000003.1 coordinate 83,605, forward strand.
TCGCTGCAAATGCAGTCGTTGTCATTCCAAGTGCCAACGCACCGACAATGACCATTGTGCAGTAAGCACGGAAGCCTTTCTTAACCTTTCCGGTCATAGGCAGTTTCTTTGTTTCCTGAGTATCAGTTGCTTTTTTCTTAAAAATAGTCATAGTTGAATACCTCCAAAATTTAATTTGTTTGATTGTTTATGAACAGAGCTTCCATCTCCTCATCGGAAAGAAGTTCCCAGTTCGTTTCTTCCATTTCCTTTTCAGGAAGTGTTGCAGGGTCAATGTCCCAAATGGCAATCGAAGCAATATCTTTTGTAACTTCTCCGTGCTTATAAGGACTTGCCTTTCCGTCTGTGGTAAGTGCCACATTCGGGTGTTTCATAATGTCATATTTAAAATCCATAATGGGTCTTTCCCCACGAATAAATAAAATAGCGTACTGATTATCGAGCATACGCACCTCATCAGGGGTAAGTAACTCTCTCCCGCTAATCTGATAGTTGGTGGAATAATTACCGCTTCTTCCGGTACTCTTTCCGAACGTGTTGGTATCAATGGTTTCCTTACCCAACAGCTCCGACACATATTTATGGGTTGACTGCTCATTTCCACCGAGGTAAAGAAATTCATCATGAGGTAAGGTTCAGCTCATCCTTTGCAGGACTTGCGTCCCCTCCCTCCCAAACCGCACGTACACCTCTCGATGTATACGGCTTTCCGCTTATTATATTTACGGTATTAAGAATGAATCAGTTTATGACATTCAGGGCATACCACAAGAGTTTTCCGTCTCCTTTTGCGCATAAGGAGTACCCACTCCGCATTGCCCTTTAAGTCTTTTAGTTTCTTTACTTGATGGATTTCCAGATTTCTGCAATCCTTTCCACAAAGTTCACAGGTATGGCGTTCCACTCTCTGTTTCAGAGTGTTGGTTTTAGCGTATTTTGAGAACTGCGGAAGTTCGCTCACATTGTCAAACTTCGTAGCTGATTCTTTTCGCTTAAACCCGTCTCTGTAAAAGGTCGTGATTTTCCTTCCTGCTCTGGTATCGTATGCGATTGTAAACAGACCTCCAACACAATATCTGCGCTTGATTTCGTGAACATTTGTTTTATACTTACAGGCAAATGTCTTGTACATACTGTACTTCATAAGATTGGCAAATCTGCCTATCTTGAAGGAATCATTTGCTATGGCATAATAGTTGTAAAGTCCACGAACTTCCGCATTATATCTTGCCAGAATCTCTATATCGCTTTGATTTACCAGTTTTCCTCTGTGTAGGGCTACAAATCTTTCTTTTCCGTTTTCGTTAATCTTGATTTTGATTGCATGATATTCCAGTAACTTTCCCACCCATTTTTCTCTGGGTACAAGTAATTTCACCACTCCTGCATTGCTTCTGATTTTGTATCCTCCTGCGGATTTCTTTAAATCCTGACTTCTGGATACCGTAATGTCATAGCCTAAAAATCTGGCTCTGTCTCCTGTATGCGTAACTTTGGTTTTGGTTTCGGACATTTCCAAATCCAGTTCTTCCCTGAGAAATCTGCCGACGTCAGCTTTCATCTGTTCTGCGTCCGCTTTGCTCCCAATTACTCCAATGATGAAATCATCAGCGTATCGGGTGTACTGAATCCGTTTATACGTCTCATCCAAAGGTTCGGTCGGAGTTAGCTGTCGTGTTTGCTTTTCAAGCATTTTCAAATGTTTATTGCGTTCCCAGCGTTCTTCTGGAGATAAATCCGCCCACTTCTTTTTGCCCATACATCTATAATAGGATGCCTTTTTGACAACTTTCTTGTAGTCGGAGTTCATTTGTTTCTTCTTTCCTCGGTTATATTTCTGTGCATATTCCTCCATAAATTTATCTAATTCGTGAAGGTACACATTTGCAAGCACTGGACTGACACCTGAACCCTGCGGTACTCCGCTGTATGTCCGATTGTACGTCCATTGCTCCATATAGCCTGCTTTTAGAAATTTCCAGATGAGTTGTAGAAACATTTCATCATCAATACGTTTTCTCAGCAATCTGATGATTGTGTGGTGATTAAAACTGTCGAAGCAGGCGTGTATATCGCCCTCAACAAACCAGTTCGTTCCCGTAAAGGTTTTCTGTATCTGGTATAATGCTGTCTGACAGCTTTTGTTTGGTCTGAACCCATGAGATGTTTTCTTAAACACAGGCTCATAAATGCTTTCTAAAATCATCTTCACTACTTCCTGCACCAGTTTGTCATTGCCCGACTGGATTCCCAACGGACGCTTTTTATTACTGTTTTTCTTAGCAATATATTCCCTGCGTGCAGGTTTTGGCAGGTAACTTTTATCTCGCATGGATTCAATAATCCTTTGGATTCTTTCGTCACTCATGCCATCAATAGTAGTTCCATCTGCACCGGCAGTCATACTGCCTGTGTTTGCATATATGTTTTTATATGCAAGCCAATAGAACTCTGGATTGTACAGATTCCGATATAATCTTTGAAACCTGTAAGATTCATTCTTTGACTTTTCCGTCAAACTACTTAATACTTGGATTGGATTTCTCAATGCCTCTCGCACCGTCCTTTCATATCGTATTAGTAAATAAGCTGCTCCCCTTCGCCATGTTGTTGACCAGCACATTATAATATGGCATTTTCGGAGAATTAAATTGTGTAGAAATAATGCGGGGATCTTCCATCCCCGAACCCCTGGAATCCTTGTTATAACAGTAATAGAAAAAATTATTACCGTTATAACAAGGCTAAAAATGGGATATTTTAATTTTCCGGATTCTGCAAATTACGGTATCAAATAAAATGCTTCGTAACAGCCATGTGAACGTCATTAACGTCTCAGACTACTATGGGAGCTGTGTGACCATGCCCGTTACCAGGTTTAGGTCATCCCCAGTTAGTATTTATGGAATTAGCGTTTCGTGTTGTCGGCACCGACTTTCGCCATTTACCCGCTGTCTTGCGGTTGTCCTTCCATGAGTATCGCTTGCTTTCATAACTGCGAAATGAAACCAACATGGAATAGCATACGTTTCAATCCTTTTCGTATGCGGAGTGCGGATTCCCCCACTCTGGCTATCGTTCAGGCAGTTTAGCTTTGTACCTCATACACGAATTTTTATTCTTGAATTTTCAGATACACAGGATTAGTACCTTATCATTCAGGCTTTTATCCATTGACAAAAGCGACAACATGCTACACTCCCCTTCGGGTTTCCCCTCTCGGATAAGTTGTAGAATAATAGGCTGTGATTTTTCATCACTTGATACTTTTACCTACTGCTTGCTAAAGGCAGTATTCCATAAATACCACGCCGCCGAATTTATAATGCGCTGGCGACTTCTGGGCGCACGCAGTTACCCACAATGCTCTCCCACTGTTTTTCAAACAAGGCTTTAAGCTGTGCCAAGTTCTGTAAGATGATACTTACCGATACCCCACGGGAACGCATAACCGACAGTATCTTGTCGAAGTCGTCCGGCAGTGAAACATTGGCAAATTCGTCCATCATAAAATGAACAGGCATCGGCAGACAGCCACCGTGGATATGGTCGGCTGCATAAAACAACTGCTGAAAGAGCTGTGTGTAAAGAATGGACACCAAGAAGTTGAAACTGGAGTCGTTATCCGGTATCAGTGCAAACAGTGCCACCTTTTTCTCTCCGAGTGACTGCAAATCCAGTTCATCGGCAGAAGTAAGAGCAGCAAGACTTTCCAAGTTAAACTTTTCAAGCCTTGCTGCAAGGGTTATCTGTATAGATTTTAATGTTTTGGAAGAACCGGAATGATAAGAGTGGTAATACTTCAAAGCAATGTGGTCAGGGTTATCTATCATCAAATCTGAAAACAGATTATCAAGCGGAGAAGGACTTGGGTCGTCCTCGTCCTCAATCGCCCCGGCTCTTAACATTTCCATTACCATTGCAAAATTCTGTTCTTCCGGCGGTGCTTCATAATGCAGATAAAATACAAGTGCAAGCAGAAGCATTGACGCTGCCGTATCCCAAAACGGGTCATTGCTCTGTGAACCTTTCGGAGTGGTACTCTTGAAAAGATTTGTCACGAGCTTCTGCACATCATTATCATTCTGTAAATAAACAAATGGATTGTAACAATGGCTTTTCTCCATTGAAATCAAATCAAGCACACGCACTTCGTAATCTTTTTTCTCAAGAAGATGTCCCGTATCTCGCAGGATTTCCCCTTTCGGGTCTAATATCACATAGCTGTTTCTTGCAGCATTCATAATATTAGGCTTTGCATAAAACCTCGTCTTACCTGCACCGGAGCCACCGCACACAAGCGTATTCAGATTTCGTCTGTGCTTCTTGGCATTAAGTCCAATGCACACATTCTGAGTCATCAGCTTATTTTCTGATAGTGGCTTTTGTCGGTATTTTTTATCAATGGCTCTGACATTGCCCCATTTGGCAGAACCGTGTTCTTCTCGTCTGCGGTAATTCTTTCTTGTTGAGAAATAAATCCCGATACCCATTCCATAGCACAAAAGCAAAATGAGGACAGTTTTCAGGCTGTCCCCACATAATTTTATGGAAAATGGATTATCAAAAAGTGTCGCAAGATTGGCTGCTATTTCCGGCAGTCCTCCGCTTATGGAAGGTGCAATCAGAAGTGACAGCCATATAACCGGAACGATACCGACAATGGATAAAATAATGGCAGTCTGCCTGTCATTATCTCGCTTCATCTGAGCGTTTCCTTTCAATCACTTTGAACTTTTTCAATGGGGCATTTCCGACTTTTACAAGCAGGTCATCTACTGCGTCTGCGGACTTGCCTTCCTCCATCAACTTTGTTTTCTCATCGTTTAAGGAGCGAATGACAACACCGTGTTCATAATCGTCCAAAGCAATGTGGTAGAGTTTTTCTTTTTCCATATCTGCCCTCCGTTATCTCTCATAGTCCTTTGAACGCTCCTGCTTCTTGCGGAACATTTCATCAGAGATATGACTGTGAATTTCTGCCATTGCATTTCGTGTCTTGGAAAGCTCCGCACGGATTTCTTTCGGCTCTTTGGAAGCCAGTCCCTCCGGAATACGGTTAATTGCAAAATTCTGTGTATCTACGCCATACTTCTTGCAAATCATATATCCGATACACACTGCCTGAAAGCCCATATCCCTGCGGCTGTAACTTTCGCTGTTGATGGAAAGCTGTGCGTGTCCGAGTTCCTGAGCGACACACTGAGCAACTGCTACGCTGTCGCCCACATTACGCTTCACATACAAGGTCTGCTTTTCATTATTATAGAAAGCTGCCATATTCGGATACGGAAGTTCATCGGTTGCCGCAACCTCCACCGGAGATACATCAAGCATTGTCGTGATAAGTGCTTTCGGGTCACGGTTTGCTGATACTGCCGGAGCTTTCCTTCCATTTGTCTGCGTAACATCAAATACCTTTTTGACATTGTAAGAAATACCCGGAGAACCATCTGCTCTTGTGTATTCCACTGGTTCAAGAATAGAAATACTCTTTGCCCCTTTGGTAATCTTCACATTGTCCTTACCCCAATCATCAAAATCTTTAAGCTGTGTCGCCTGCGGATACTGACTGTAAATAAGGAGAGCATTTGCTGCGGAATATCTGTCCATTCGACTCTGCGTATCAAGAAAGCTCTTGAACTTTTCAGGGTCATTCACAATCTCACGGGCAGCGTCATCAATCATCTGATAGACTTTTTCTTTTTCTGCTCGCTTCTTTTCCGCATACTCCTCTTTGGATAATCTCGGCTGATTACCGCCAGCCTTTGCGGGTTTAAAATCATTTGTCATAGTGAATTACCTCTCTTTTGTTTTGGGTTTCTTCTTCGGCTGACGGTGTACCGTCTGACCGTTTTTCTGCTGCGGATTCTTGCCGTCTTTCTTAACCTCCGGCTCTTTACGCTCTGCTTCTTTTTGCTGTTTTGCCTGTGCCTTGTAACGGTCAAGTTTCTCTTTGACCGATGGCTTTTCCACTGGCTTTGCAACACCCTTATCAGATTGCGTTTCTACCGGCTCTGAGTTTTGCCTTGACAGAGGGCTTTTGTCTGTTTTGGCGACTGAGGGGTTTGCGTTTGCTCGCTCCTCTTTCTGCATTGGATTTCTGACTGCTTCTTCCATAATGATTTCACTCTTGGATTTGGTCGGCTTTTCTTTCTCAACCGCTTCACGGTCTGCGATAGCCTTCTCTGCTTCACTGACAATCGAAGCCTTATCCACCTTGCCAAGTTCAAATCTTTCAACGATACGCTGAATTTTAGAAGCGTCCTCTGCTCTTGCAATAATATCTACCGGAGCGTTCTCTCCCTTTGTGTTCTTATCTCTGAGGACACAATAAAGAACGCCATAGCGTTTTGCCTGTTCGGTAAACTTCTTCAAATCCTTTTGCGGAATGGAAAAGACTTTCAGCTCCTTGCCTGACTTAATCATATTGGTAAGCCTTGCTTTGCCCTTCGTCTTTTGTTCCTGCTTCAGAACCGATACCAAAAGCAATGCGATATTCTTCGCCGCCGAACCGCTTAATCTTGCAGCAACTTCAAATCCTTCAAGCGAAAGCCTAACGACCTGCTCTGCTGCGTCACCACCGTTGTTCATAGCGTGATTTCTCCTTTCTCTGCTGTTTTTGTTCCTCTGTTTCGATATGCTCAAGGTTTTCTTCCATAACCTTTGACCTCTCCGCAATATCCTCGCAGAGTTTTACTTCCCGTCGGAGTTTTTTCAATTCTCCATTGATAGAAGCGATTTCATCTTTTGCCGCCTGAAGCTGACCATCATCAATATTTGTTCTTATCTTTTTTCGGAGATGTGTTCTTCCGGCAATCAGATTTTTCATCTGCTCCTCTAAGGAAGTCTTATATGAAAAAAGCTGTTCGTCCGTGGAAATATTTTCTCGTCCGAGCAGCCTTACTTCATCAGTAATCTTATCGAGCTTCATCAAATCATCTTTCAAAAGATAATGAAGCCTTACGTTATTCTGTTTCTTATACTTGGGCAGATAACCGAGTCTGTAACAGTAATACAGATACAGCCCATAAAGTCCGCCTTTCTTTTTCAGCTTCTGCCCTCTGGTCTGCATCCGGTACTGTCGTGGTTTATAAGTCGCCCTCTGGAACGGCTCAATCTCTGCCCATCTGTCACGATTTTCTTTGATACGCTCTACAATCCGGTCATTGGTATAATCTGCTCCGAGATTTTTCAGTCGTATCGGCTTATCGTATCCCTTTGGAATGACCGTCCAGTATTTTCGGCTTGGACTCAGGTTATAGGCATATCCCATTTCCTTGAGAGCAAACTGAAATTCTTTCAGGGTCTTGCTGTGGTCGATAGCATAATCAATGGCTTCCTTTGCAACCGAGTAGCGTGTCGGCATACCTGCCTTTTCTTTCATCGTCAGATAATCCGACTGCTTACTGCGGTTCGGATTCGGGTCATAGTAAAGTCCGTACTTCTCACAAATTCTGTCTGCAACTTTTCGGAATTTGAACCACGCTTTTTCCTCTCCCCACAAATGTTTGCCATCGACAAAAGAAATAGAGTTGATGACAAAATGGCAATGCAGGTGCTTTGTGTTCAGGTGTGTTGTCACAACGACCTGAAATCTTTTACCCCACACTTCATTTGCAAATTCCATTCCGATTTTCTGTGCCATCTCAGGAGATATATCTGTTTCCTTGAAACTCAAATATCCGTGATAGGCTTGGATACCGTCTGTCTTTTGGTACTGCTCCTTAACCGTTATGAATTGGTCACGGGCAATCGCCACATTACAGTTGATACCCTCAACATAAAATTCTCGCTCTGTTTTTTCTTCGTCCTTTGCATAAGCAATAACATCAGCAAGAGCCTGATACTGTTCCGGTGAAAACTCCCTTTTGATATTTGCAGAAGTCTTTTCGGGATTGGTTGCATAGTCAATGACCTGACCAAGCCTTTCTGTTACTGACCACAACTTTGTTACTGCCATTTCATTTCGCTCTGATTTGGACGAAGATATGTCCTCTCAATCTCTGACTGGAACTTATTCCACTTTGCAGCTTCATTCTTCAGCATAGGTGCGTCAATGAAACCAAGTGTATTCGCTTTGGCAGCAAGCTGATTGATGTTATTACCGATAGAGGAAAGTTCCCTCATCACATCATAGAAACGGTCATCGGGTTTCTCTTTCGGTTCGTAACCTCTGATAAGTAAACGGATAAGTCCTGCTTCGGAAAGACAAGCCTTCTTTGCCTTTGCTGCCAAGTCCTGTGCTTCCTTGCGGTTAAAGCGTACAATCTTCTGAATGTTTCTCTTTCTCATAATCGATATCTTCCTTTCTCTTTACTCTGCAATCTTTGTTAATCTGGAATAAGCACATCATCGTAACGCCAAGACAACTGCCGAGCAGTGTCCCGGCGGCGATAAGTAATAACTCTCTCAAATCAAGTTCTCCTTTCTCACGGGGTATTAGGGGCAACCCCTAACGAGCCTTTTACCGTTTGGGAAACTGTGTTTATCCAAATGGTCTGCTCGCTAAGAATAAACATCTCCTCCGGGTTGCCCCGTTCTCAGTCTACTATCTCTCATAATCCTTTGATTTCGGCTTAAAAGGTTCAGCCACGATATTGCCGCCCACTTCCTTAGAAAAGCGTTCAGGATACTTGAACTGTTCCTTGTATTTCTTCATCATATCGTCCGGCAAGCTCTGAAAACTCTCACTCTCAGGCGGTGCATAACAGATAAAGAATTTGCCGCAGATAATATCTACCATCTCTTTCTTATCATTGTCCTGCACATAAACTGCACGGTTAAGCGGAAGTCCTCTCATCTTTCCTTCCTCATTACAGATGATTGCAACGTCATCATCATAGGGCATATATTCCTCAATATCCCCGCCGACAACCTCCTGCATTGCTTCCAGACTGTCGTCGATTACAATTTCCTTCGGGTACTTTTCCGGTTCTACCAAGAGAACTTTAATCTTAGAATCATTCATCGTTCTTCATTCCTTTCGTGTGTTTTTTTATTGTAAATTCCCATCCGCATACAAAGAAAATCGTTGAAGTCCTTACCTGCTTTTGGTGGCTCATCAACGATTTCATACTTATCCGGCAGAATAGTTTTTAAGGTCTGTGCTGCCTTTCTGCCCGCTATATCATTGTCAAAATGGATACGGATTTTCCTGACAGATGGGTTACTGTCAAGATGCTTTTCCAGTGCAATCGGCACTTTACTGTCCTCAATTTTCTTTGCCGGAGAATACACCCCGGACAGCGAAACAAAGCTCATTTCTTTCCAATCCTGCCCGTTCAGCTTCGCAAGCGTGGCATAGGATAACAAGTCTATGGCACACTCAAAGAGGTGTACTTCCTCCAAGTTTTCCTTACCAAGCCGAAAAGAATAATCTTTTTTACTGCCACTGCAATCGCCCATAATCCTACGCTTATTCGTGGAACGGTAGGCTGCATATTTTGGTTCTTTCTTCTCGTCATAGCCTACAAACACAACATTGTGATACGGCAGGCTCTCAAAGATAAGGTCATTAGAGATACAGTAATTGATGATTTCAAAATCTATTCCTCTCCCGAAAAGATACTCTGTAATCACTCTGTTGGAAGCACATTTTTCAGGGAGAAGAAGCGGTTTATTTTCCTCTTTTGGCTGTGGCTTTTCATAGACCGGAGCCTGAATCGCTGTGTGTCCGATAATGGTTTCCACCGCTTCAAGGAAGCTGTACCCTTTGACCTTAATCAGATAATCCAAAGCACTCCTGCCACCGATACCTCTCGACCACCATATCCATTTACCGTTTGAAATCTTCAAACTATCGTGGGTTCTGGTGCAATAGGTGTTACCTGAAAACTTAACCAGCTCATACGGTTCATAATTTTTCAGGTAAGTTAATAAGTCCATCTGCTTCGCCTGAATGATTAACTCAGGTGCGATAAATGGCATATCGACCACCGCCTTCCTGTTTATCTCTCATACGATTTCTCCTTTCTGCCGCCGACTGGCTCGCCCTCATCAGGCTCTCCGCCGACAATCTCATTTTCCTTTTTATCCATATTGAGCAGAATATTCAGCTCATCAAGTCGGGCAGTTTTTGCCCTCAATTCTTCCTCCTTTGCAAACGGCTTTTCTATTTCCTGCTTCGCTGTTTCAAACTGCTTTTCCGCATTTTCAAGACTGTTTTTCGTATCAGCAAGTGCTTCCTCAAAGCGTTCTATGCCGTTATCTATTCTCACGATATTACCGTGAGCATCATCGCCAAGCGGTACATCTCTGCTTGTTTCGCCTTTTAATTTCACAACATAATTACGCTGCACCGTATCAAAATACAGTTCCATTTGAAAGCCACGGTACTCACCAAGTGGTATCGCATCGGGACTGTTCATTGACTTGCAGGCATTGATGATTGCCTGACCTGCTTCGGCTTTTTCGGAATAAGAAACACCCGATACCATCATTCCAAGCGGTTGCTCGTCTATCGGTTTCGGGTGTAATTTTGCTGTTTCAACATCTTTTGTAAGTCCCTCTACACGGGATTTTAAGTAAGCAATCTGTTGTGGGTAGAACTTGATGACCTTATCCTCCAGTCCATATTTCTCCGATAAAAAATTGGATTTTAACATCTTTAGCTTCTGTACCTGAATGTCTAAGTCCATCTTTTCTTTGATATACGGATTGCCTGTTGCAAGCATTTTTATCTCCGCATAGGACAGTGCTGTTTCATCAATATCCTCTGCCGACCTGACCGGAGATTTGCTCGTCATAATCTGACTTGCGAACTTCTGCTTACCTTCCACAAGCTGATAGAGGTATGCATCAAAGGTCTGCTCTGTTACATAGCGGTAAATATCTACCTGCGGATTTTCATTGCCCTGACGGACAATTCTACCGGAACGCTGCTCCAAATCTGAAGGTCGCCACGGACAATCCACGTCGTGAAGTGCGATAAGTTTATCCTGCACATTCGTTCCTGCTCCCATCTTCTGAGTAGAGCCGAGAAGCACCCTGACTTCTCCTTTGCGGGTCTTTTGGAACAGTTCTTTTTTCTTCATATCCGTGTCGGCTTCGTGTATGAACTTCACTTCACTTTCAGGAATACCTCTCTCAATCAGCTTTTTCCTAATGTCGTTATAGACGGAAAATGTGCCGTCATTCTTCGGCGTGGAAAGGTCACAAAACACAAGCTGTGCTGATTTCTTGTCGGCATTTTCTTTCCATATCCGATAGATGTTATCGACGCAGGCATTGATTTTACTGCCCTCAAAATCAGGCAGCATATCATTGAGCATACGCTGGTCAAGAGCCAGTTTTCTTCCGTCATTCGTGATTTTCAGCATATTATCTACGCTTGAATCCACACCGCCGCCACGCACCTGCTCGGCTCTCTCTGCAAGGGAAGCAACCATTTCCTTCTGCATTTCCGACGGCTTTACTGCAATGTTATGGTACTTTGCTTCCGGTACTGGCAGGTTCAACATATCTGCTGTTTTAATGTCCGCTATCTCCTTGAACATCGCCATTAGTTCAGGCAAGTTATAGAATTTTGCGAACCTTGTCTTTGCTCTGTATCCCGTTCCTTCCGGTGTAAGTTCCACTGCCGTAATGGTTTCTCCGAAAGTGGAAGCCCAGGCATCAAAGTGCTGCAACCCATTTTTCACAAGCGTGCTGTACTGCAAATATCGCTGTATCGTATAGAGTTCCACCATACTGTTTGAGATAGGTGTACCCGTTGCGAACACGGTTCCTCGCCCTCCGGTAATCTCGTCAAGGTAACGGCACTTCATAAAGAGGTCGGAAGATTTCTGTGCTTCCGTCTGTGCGATACCGCCCACATTACGCATTTTTGTATAAAGATAAAGGTTCTTGTAATAATGGCTTTCATCAACAAAAAGCCTGTCTACACCAAGTTCCTCAAAGGTTACAACATCATCTTTTTTCGTCTGGTCATTGAGTTTATCAAGTTTCTGCTTGATAGATTTCTTTGACTTTTCAAGCTGCTTTATGGAGAAGTTTTCCCCTCGGTTTCGCTTGAGTTCTGCAATTCCTCCAGTTATCTCCTCAAGCTGCTGTTCTAAGATTGCCCTCTGTCTTTCAATGGACATCGGGATTTTCTCAAACTGTGAATGTCCGATGATAACGGCGTCATAATCTCCGGTTGCAATCCTGCCGCAGAACTTTTTACGATTCTTGGTTTCAAAATCCTTCTTTGTTGCGACAAGGATATTCGCCGCCGGATAGAGCTGCAAATACTCAGCCGCCCATTGTTCAGTCAAGTGATTTGGTACAACAAACAGTGACTTGTTACAAAGCCCAAGCCTTTTCGACTCCTGTGCTGCCGCTACCATTTCAAAAGTTTTTCCTGCTCCGACTGCGTGTGCAAGAAGTGTATTTCCTCCGTAAAGGATATGGGCAACCGCATTTTTCTGATGTTCCCTGAGTTCAATTTCAGGGTTCATACCATTGAAGATGATATGACTTCCATCATACTCACGAGGTCTGACACTGTTGAATTTCTCATTGTAGGATTTGCAAAGCCTTTCCCTTCGTTCAGGGTCAGACCATATCCAGTCCTGAAATTCCTGCTTAATCATTTCCTGCTTCGACTGAGCAATCGCTGTTTCCTTTTTATTCAGGACAGCCTTTTTCTTTCCCTCATCATCTTCGATATAATCAAAGATACGCACATCTTTTAAGTTCAGCGTTTCCTCGATAATCTTATAGGCATTGATGCGGGAAGTTCCGTAAGTGTTATATGCCCTTACATTTCCTTTGTCGTAAGATTTGCCCTCAATATTCCACTCACTCGTAAATGGAGAGAAGTGAACTTTGATACTCCACTGTGCATAGCGTGGTGTTTCAAGCAAATGAAAGATAAACTCCTGCACATCGTCCGATGGCAGCCAAGTTGCACCAAGTCGCACGGAAATTTCACTTGCAGTCAGGTCTTTCGGCTGCACCTTTTGAAGTGCTTCTACATTGACCTTATAATCTTCCGGATAGAGTTCTGCCGAGTTCTTTGCAATCCTCAGCTTTTCCCTGACATTACCCGAAAGGTATTCATCAGCCATCAGATACTTCGGTTCGTAAGAATTTCCATACTCATAAAGCGGGTTTAGGAAGATAACACCCTTTAAGTCCTCAAAGATTTCATTCTCCGATTTACCGGAAAGTTCCATCATATAGTCCATATCAATCGTGGCTTTTTCTCCAAGAGATACCGCCAATGCTTCGCTTGCCGTATCAACAGAAGTAACCGGAGTATGCGGCTTAATTGTCCTCTTAGAAAACATATCAGCCTTACGCTCCAGTTCTCCGTCCTCTCCGATTATCTCCAATGCGGAAAGCAAAGAGAATGAACTGTCCTGCGAAAAAGCAGAGGTATTTGCACGGCTGTTAATGAGTCCGTACTTATCTGAAAAGGTATCATAAAGTCTGTTTAATCTCTCCTGCTCCGCTTTGATTTCGCTGTCAGGGTAATCTTCTGTCTGCAATTCAATCAGCGTTCTGACGGAATTTCTAATGGCAATCATACCCTTAATTCGGTTCTCTGCGGTTGCCGACACTTCCACCGGAGTCATACGGGAATTTTCTCGATAGTAGATTTTATCGTCCACCACCGTATAGGAAAAGTTTCGCACTGTTGGGTCTGCCGGAATAGAATTATCTTCCTCCTCCAGTTCTTCCTCGGCTTCATATTCCGTGATTTCTCCGTGAATATTTGCTACCGCTTCATCAAGCTGTGCTGCAAGGTCTGCATTTTCATACGGCACACAAGTGGCTTCCATACCGAAACGCCCCGATACCATTTTCATTTCTCCAAGTATCATTTCGGGGTGCTGCACAAAATAAGAGTTCATCTTAATTCCGTTCTCATCGGTATCAAGATGAACCCAATCCGGCTCAATATCTATCAGTCTGTCACGCTTTTGCAGGATAAGAATATCCGAAACGACTTCCGTTCCTGCATTACCCTTAAAGGTATTATTCGGCAATCGAATTGCTCCAAGAAGCTCTGCTCTCTGTGCAATATACTTTCGTACTGCTAAAGTTTCCTTATCCATTGTGCCTTTGCTCGTTACAAGAGCCATCACACCGCCGGGTCTTAACTTATCAAGGGACTTGGCAAAAAAGTAATCGTGTATCAGGAACTTATGCTTGTCGTACCTTTTATCTAACACCTTAAAATCTCCAAAAGGCACATTGCCAACCACTCCATCAAAGAAGCTGTCCGGCAGATTGGTTTCTTCAAATCCTTGTGCCGCAATGGTTGTTTTCTGATAAAGCTGCTGTGCAATCCCTGCGGAAATCGTATCAAGTTCCACACCGTAAATCTTACTGTCTTGCATTGCGTCCGGTAGCATACCGATGAAATTACCGATACCGCAGGACGGCTCTAACAAGTTGCCTTCCTTAAAACCCATCTGCTCCATTGCCTTATAAATGGCTGTGATAACTTCAGGCGGCGTGTAGAACGCAGTCAACGTGCTTTCTCTTGCCGAAGCATATTCCTCCGGTGTTAACACCGAAGAAAGTTCCAGATACTCCGTTGCCCACGCTGAATTATTTTCATCAAAGGCTTCTGAAAGCCCACCCCAACCAACATACTTTGATAAGATAATCTGTTCTTCAGGAGTGGCAAATCTGTTTTCTTCCTGACATTTTTTAAGAAGCTGTATCGCCATAATATTTCTGCGGAAGCGTTCCTTTTTACCAACCGTTTCAACCTCATTTTCTCTAAGATTAAAGGTGTGACGGTCTGCCATAGGCACATCAGGGTGCAAGTCAAAGCCTTTGACTTTTTTCTTCTGCTCCCAAGCGGGAACTAACGGCTCAGGCTCTTTTTCATTTCTTTCTTCGGCAGGTTCTTCCTTTACAATCAAATGCTCATTCATCGGATTCTCTCGCACTTTTCTGTCAAACTCTGTGCGTGAAAATTCCTTATTGAACAGTGGCATATCATAGTCATAGAGCATTACTCTCTCATCATCAACAGATAAGATTTCGTACTCAGAAGCACCGATATACACCTTATCGCCAAGATGATATTCATACTGCACATCTTGTAGCTGTTCTGCTTCTTCAGGTTCTTTTTCGGTTGGTTCGACCTCTTGCTCCGGTGGTGCATTAGAAAGTATCTCACGATTTCTTTTCGTTTCCTCGATTTTGGCTCTGTGTTCCTCTTGACTTTCAAGCCACTGAGGATAGCGTTCTTTTTCCTTTGGATTTAAGTATCTGTCCATTCGGATAAGTTCCCCGATACGCTTCTCCACCTGCGACCACGAAAGTGTGATATGTGGATTTTCTTTACCGATGCCTTTCGTAATCGTAATACCTTTTCCATCGTGGCTCTCATCGATGCCTGCTCCGATTATTACTGGATAAGAGCCGCCCCAACCGTATTCATTTTTCAAGAAGTCGGCATTTTCTTTTGCAGAAAGGCTTTTTTCAAACTGCTCATAAATACGCATTTTTCCCTCAGAAAATCCGCTTCCATTCGCAAGAACAGCATCGATAATCTCCTGAGAAAAAGTAAAGGCAGAGGTTTTCTTTTCCTCTGCCCGACCGTCTAATATGAATGTCATCTGACCGTCCATTGACGGTAATGGTTTTATGCTGTCACTTAATTCTCCCAGTAATCGCATAGCTTCAAAATGACGGGCAATAACAGCCCAATCATAAAAGCTCTGTGCGGTTCTGCTGTCGTATTTGCCCTCCCACAAATGCAGAACGTTTTCAAAGGTCTTGTACCCTACTGTCCTGCCGTCCTCTAAAGTAAGTTCGGTATAATCATTATTGAAAATACTCTTTATATACTCTGTGCGGTCTTTGTTATCAGGATTATGTTCATAATAATCTTTGATTTCTTCCAAACTTGCCGACAAATGTGGTGTCGTTCTGAGAATTTCATTGATTACTTCATCACGTCCAAAGAACGGAAGGCTTTTATCCTCGTGCGTTCTGTCGTAATACTCTAAGCGAATATCACTTCCGCTTTCACGATTTCCTGTGCCGAGCTGCGAAGGGAGTTCATCAGACGAACCCATTTCATCATATCCTCCGCTTTCATCTGTTCGGTCACTCCCTCTTTCTGTGCCATCTGCCTCAGGATTGTTTTCTCCATCTTGCTGGCTCTCTGTTCCACTTCCGCCAAGTGCTGTGTCAGTTCGCCCCTCGTCAGGAGATTGTAGTAAAGGACTCTGTGATGTTCCTTCAGAAACTCTCTCCTCATCTGAGCGTACCTGCCCAGCGTCACTTCCGGCTGCTGTGGAAGTTTCAGGTTCGGAAGGCTGTAATCGCCCACCATCGTGTAGGTCAGTTCGTTCATCGTCCAAACTCCTTTCGTCATTATTTTCAACCTTATTGTATTCATTTCTGTCCTGACCGACAATTATGCGATTTTGACGGTTGAGTGCAGTAATTGTTTTAGATATTTCCGTCAATCCCATTTCTGCAATATCACTGGTAGCAAATCCAAGTGCATTGAGTGTTTCCTGCGTATTGAAGTTAGTAACATCTCTGAAATCATCAAGTTCAAAATAACCGTCCGTATCAACACCAAGCCTTGACATCATCATATATGCCACACTGTTTGTCACGACATTTTTATAAATGAAAGCCACAATATCCTCTTCCACTTCCTCAAAGGAACTGCCCTCGGTTGCATAGTAAAGGTCTTGCAGATAATCAGGGATATTATCCTCTGCCGCATTTCTTGCTGCTCCCATAATTGCTTCGGCAAGACTGCTCTTATTCTCAATCTCTCCGAAAGTGCTTTCCAATGTTTCAATCACATCAGCTTCGTATTCCTGACGCATATCCCAAATCGGGACTGTTCTTGAATATCTGCTTTTGTGAGTATCTGAAATATCAAAGTAATGTGTCAGTCTTTGCCGTGAACGGTTCTCATCAGCAAAAACAGCAATACCTCTAGCACCTCGGTTGACCCATCTGCCAAAAATTTTGTTCCACTGCTCTATCTCAAGAACCGCTGTTGCATCGGGTCGCTGTGCATATACAAGAAGCTGTTCGTCATAGCGTAACTTATAATTTCGGCAAGCCGAAGCTAAGAATGCCTGCCAGTTCTGAGGATTTGACACAACCGTTTTGCAGGTGCGGTTGTAAAGCTCAGAAATAAGGTCATATTTTCGTGCCATTACTTTTGCACCTCCTTATCGCTGTTTTTCTCTGTTTCTGGTCTTGTTTTTTGACGGTTCGGATTGATTGATAGGTTCAACTTTACTTCCATTAAGCTCCATTTTTTCAGCAAACTCGCATATATGATAGCAGCAATTTCCGACATACAAATGGTAGTCATCAATATACTTGCACACTCTGTCTGCTGTGTGTCCATCACGAAAAGTAATCTTGATTTTTCCACCATCGGGAATATAGAATTTCAAATTGTAATGACTGTCTATAAATCGAATTTGCTTTTCCTGCGGCTCTGCTCTATTCTCCTGTTGCTTCATTTTCCTTACCTCTCATTTTTGTTGCTTCATCAGAACCGCCGCCCAAATACGAAAAGAGTTTACCGGACTTTGTATTCTTCTGAAGCTCCATAATCACACCCATATCAGGAATCGTGATATTCGGGATTTTCAGGATTGCTTCCATATCAAGCTGCTGCAACTTTTTCTCCGTATCACAACCGGAGTCAAAGAGTTTATTCAGCACCTTGACCTTATTCTGAAAAGTTGCTTTGTCTTTCACGAAAATACCTCCTTAGCTAATGTTGATTACAATAGAAATACTGCCGCTCTGTTCTTCTTTCTGCGGATTACGTGAATACTCAGGAAAAAGGGACTGTACTCTCTGCCTTGCCCTGCGTATGGTTTCAAAACAAGGAAGTCCGTACGCTCGGTAATTAAATACAATATCCTCAAGCGGAAGATTTCCGGCAGGTATATATCCGTACCGATTGTAATAATGCAGAATGAGAAGCATATCATCATACCTCGACATCGGGCATTCCTTTAAGATTTCAAGCACTCGGCTCTCCACCGTTTTCTGTTGTTTCATAATGTTCCTCCAAAGAATAAAGGGACAGAGTTTTTTACGCTCTGCCCCAACTGGTTAATATTCGGTTATTTCTTACTTCTTACGGTTTTTAACCTGAAGAAAGATAAAGCCACCGACGATAACGGCGACTAATGCGATAGCGATAATTGTCTTTGCTTCCATTACTCGTTACTCTCCTTTTTCTTCTTTTTGTGTGCAACAACAGACGTTACAGCGATACCGACAGCAGAAAGTCCAGCAAGAACATACCAAAGTTTCATATTGGTATCATCTCCTGTTTTCGGAGTATCTCTTAACTCATTGTGCATTTTTACAACGGCTGTTTCATCAAGTTTAATAGTAACATTCTGGTCGGCAGGTGTGATATATGCGGCAGACGCATTGTTCGCCACTTCTGATACGGTATATTCGCCAATACGAAGTCCCTCAATCACGATTTCGCCATTCTTATCTGTTTCAAATGTCATATCATACCCGTTTGCTCCGGTTACTCTGAACGCAAAACCTTTGACCTTACCGTCTGAAGATGTCTTGACGATTTTCAGTGTTCCACGCATAGCTTCATTGATAAATCCAACTCCAGCCTTATTCTCAACGGAATAAGTTGTTTCGTCTTTCTCAATGAAAACAGAGTATTCTCCCTTATCAAGCAGGAAGCCCTCCGGTGCTTTTGTTTCACGGACAATATATTTTCCGTAAAGCAGCTCTTTCATCTCATAAATTCCGGTTTCGGTTTCTTCAAGATTTCCGATAAGTTCATCGCCATCATCAATCTTTCCATTCTCATTGGTGTCCTTATATACCTCAAAGGTTGCACCCGTAAGCTTGTTATCCGGATATTCAGCGTCCACCTTCGTGAGTCTGATATTGCCGTGAACATACTCATTGACAATCTCAATTTCAACTACCTGCTCGGCTTTGCTGATATTGACCTCATACGCTTTTTCATCAAGAACAAATCCCTTTGGCTGCTCGATTTCTCTTACAATCCATTTGCCATAAGGAACTTTTGCAAAAGAAAAACTACCGTCTTTTGCAGAGGTAGTCGTCATAAGTGCAGTATCCTTTGTAAATTCTGTTTCTTCGGCTTTGAAGATACCGATAACAGCACCCTCAAGTGCTTCTCCATTCTCGTCAATCTTCTTACCTGATACAGAACCATAGATAAGTTCATTCTTGATTTCTTTTCCGTCATTTACTTTGATTTCAACCGTTGCGGTATCCTGACCTGCGTATTCAAACACAACCGGATATTTCGTATCAGAGAGAACATAATGCTCATCGGTTGCAATCTCCTTGACATAGTATTTGCCAAACGGAAGGTCTGACTTCATAACAGCAGTTCCATTTTCATTTACGCTGATAATCTCAATCAGTCCATCAGCCGGAATAACTGTACCGCTTGCAGATACAATATCTTCTGTGGCATAAAGACCAAAGCTGATGTTTTTGATTTCTCCGTTGTCGCCAATACCAAATGTCTTATCCTTTTCAATGACTTTTGCAAGACTTACCTGCACTTTCTGTCTTTCGTTATAGAACGATGTGGAAGTTTCGGTAACAGAGATATTCTGACCTGCGTAAGTAAGCTCAACCGTATGTGTTTCGCCACTGACTACCATTCCGTAAGGTGCAGTAATTTCCTTGACCTCGTATTTTCCGAGATAAAGTTCTTTGCTCTTCACAAATCCATCGGAGCTTGTTGTGATAGTATCTACCACTTCGCCCTTTGAATAGCGGAGTGTACCGTCCGGTGTACTAATATCTTCCGCAGCACGGACTTCATAAACTGCACCCTCAAGTCCTGCCACTTCATAAACAGGCTGATAGATAACATCACTGTCCTCAGAACCACTTACATTGACCCCGCTAAATACTTCTCCGGTCTTTTCAACCGTGATAGTACCTTTCTGTGCCATATTCGGCTTATTGACTTTCACAACAGTTACGCCGCCTTCTTCTGTGGAATTTTCTTCGGTAATATCAAAATATACCGGAGTATCATCAAGTACATATCCGTATGGAGCTTGTACCTCTACGATAGAATATCCCTTGCCGTAATCCAGTTTCTCAGGTGTGACAAGAGAACCATTTGCGTCGGTATAGAACACATCAATCGTGGTCGGTGTCGGATAAGTAAAGGTCATTTTGACCTGATTGCCCTGTGGGTCGTAAATCTTAAATCCTGCTCCTGCATACGGAATACTCTTTCCGCTTTCTGCATCCACCTTGACTACATTGACAAAGCTCTCAAAGTTACGGTTATTGATAAGATAACGGTAGGTCTGTGCGTTCTGTGAAATGAACACATCAAAATCATCCATCATCTCTCTGCCTTCCCAACCGGAAGTCTGGTGTACGGTATAAATACCATACGGCATATCTTTTGTCTGACCGAAGCCATTTTCATCGCAAACGATAGTATCTCTCTCGTCTTTATTGGCTGCGTCATAGCTTCCGGCAGATTTCAAATAAATCTCAAAGGAAGCACCCTTTTCAGGAGTTTCAATCTTTGTTTCTCCATCATCAGTGTGTTTAATGATAGCCACGTTACCTTTGATTACCTGCTCGGTCACATCATTGGAAGTAAGGTTGTGTTCCACCTCATAAAGTTTCGGGTCTGCACCTACTTCATGGATAGTCTTATCAAGCAAATATCCCTCTGACGGTGTAATTTCTCGGATTGTCCAGTCGGTATCACAAACATATTCTTTGGTAGTGAACTGACCGTTTTCATCAGTAACATACTTATCTACAAGCGTTTCTCCCTTATAGATACCGTAAATTGCTCCCGAAAGTTTGGCATTACCCTGTGCTTCGCCTTTCTCAGCGTCGCTCTTTGTTACTGTTACAGTAAACTTCTTCAAAATATTATTGAAGTTTCTTGTGGTTACTTCTTTCCACTTCACTGGTGCAATCTGATTTTTCGGCACAACATAACGGATAGCCGTGTCTACTTCCTCAAGGGTATATGGTTCAGAACCACTGATAAGCACATCTTTGAAAGTTGCCACACCGTTTTTGTCTGTAACTGCATACTGGTCAACAGCAGCACCGGAAAGAGAAGTACCGAAAAGATGGAACTTCATACCTTCAACAAGATTATCTTCTGAGGACTTCACTACCTGAAGGTCGCCACGCTTCAATTTGTTATTAAAATTGACCTTTGCAACCTGTCCTGCTACAACAGTAACTCTATGTGTTTCCTGCGGCTCGTACTTATCGTATGCCTGCTCGGTTACAGTATAGATACCCGGCATAAGGTTATCAATCTGGAACTTACCGCCATTAGCTGTTGTAACCGTCTGATTGATACCGTTTCCGGTAATCGTGAAGTTAATACCGTCAACCTTGCCGTCCTCACTGGTCTTTACAATCTGACAAGAACCATAGCTGACTTTCATCTTCACATAACCGTTGATACTGTCGCTTACTTCCTGAGCATAGCTGACAACATCCTGCACACTGGAATTCTGACCGTGTTTGCCCTCTGACCATACAACCACACCTCTGCGGACTGCATTTTTCTTGGTTGCGGTAATGGTAAATTCCTTACTCGGTGCTGTATCCATAGAAACCGTAAGTTTGTTACCATTCACTGAAAAGCTCACTCCACTGATGCTTGCCTTGAAATTATATTTGGACAGCACATTATTGGAGTCTGTCAGAGTAGTTTTGTACTTACTTCCGTTCCACTCAAGTTCTATTGTCTTTGCCGAACCGGATGATTTATTACAAAAGCTCGGTATGGTCGCATGGTTCTGTACACTCTGCACCATACTGTTGTAATAACTGAAAATCTTATTGCGGAGCGGATGCTTTGCATTGATGACATCTTTCACATTGCTGCAACCACTGGCTGCTACATGATTGAAGTTCGCATCACGCTCTCCGATAACAGTTTCCCAGATAAGAAGCTGTGTGGCATAAGCCTGTGCAATGCCGTTTGCTGCCGCTTCATTCTGTGACCTCCAAGATGTCGAGATTGTCCCACGGTAGCCATACTGTAAAATACGACCAACAAAAAGACGGATTTCATCTCCGGAAATAACCCCATTGGCTGCAAGGTTATTAAAATAATTTTCGTCATACTTATTCATTGTCTGACCGACCTTGAGCGAAATTCCCGGCTCAATACAATAAGCAACATTGCCTGAGTATGAGCCAATAGCCTTAAGATTGGTAAAATTGGAACGTCCGGTATGCCAACCATTTTTCAAGGTCAAATTGCTGTGTCCCCATACCCCATCGTAATTAGCATCGCCATCACGAGGGAAATCGACCATATAAACATCGGCTTTTTCTCCCGAAGCAGCATATGCTGTTGTCGAGCCAATGCCTGCAAAAGTGGTCACACACATAAGGGTCGCCAAGAAAAGCGACGTGACTCTTTTGAATTTTGACTTTATCATTGCGTTTCCTCCTGTAAAAATTGAAAACACACCGTATCTCTACGATGTGCCTTTGTGGATTTTCTCTTACGACAAGATTTACCTGCCGAAAAACAAATGCGGATTTTCGTTAATTTTTCATTTTATCATACACCTCCAGTCCGTTCATACTGTGCGATTCCCCCTTAGAGATAGACATATACTTTGAGATAGTTATATTCAAGTGAGATAGTATATATCATTTTCGGTAGGTAAAAATATAACTAAGGGGTTAGAGTGTGAGAAAGGGGAACTGTAAAACAGGCTATCTGCTGTCACGCTCTGCACGATTACGCAAGAACTTGTTGTAATGCTCCAATGCCTTGCAGACAAAATCCTCCGTCTGACTGACGGGAATGTTTTTCGGGATAAGCTGTCTTACTCTGTCGCCCCTCAACACGATTTTTTCCTTTTGGTTCGGCTTTTCCTCAGACATAACAGCGTGGATTGCTTCTGTTGTAAGGTTGCCCTCGTTGAATAACTTTCGCATACGGATTGTCTGGTCGTGTGACGGGGTAGCGTCATTCAGGTCGATTTCGTCAACCACATCACGCTGGCAATCTTCGTCAAGATAGGAAAGTTCTACGGCAGGACGCATTTTAATACGCCCCTCGTCAACAAATTCAAGCAGCTCGGGAACAAGGTTTGTCAGGCGGACATAACGCTGTATTTGTGTGTTACTGTCCTGACTCTCAGAAGCTAAAATCTCTCTTGATTTACCCACAATAGAATTGTGTCCCACTGGGACTCCATTTTCTTTGCTCGGTCTGCCTGCTTGCCTTTTCATTGCTTCCAAACGCATTTTATAGGCAAAGGCTTTTTCACTTGGCAATATCTCTGACCTCTGAAAATTACTCTCAACCATTAAAATGGTCGCTTCATCTCTGTTCAGGTCTACAATCTCACTTCTCAGGGTTTCAAATCCTGCCAGTTCACAAGCTCGCTTTCGTCTGTGTCCTGAAACAAGTTCATATCTGCCGTCCTCTTTCTGCCTTACCGTTGCCGGAGTAATAACCCCTCTTTCCTTGACACTCTCCACAAGCTGCATCATATCTTCATCGTCCCTGACCTTAAACGGATGGTCTGGGAAATCATCAATCAGCTCTAACGGAATATCTCGGATTTTTGAAAGCTGTTCTTCATCTCTCTGTGCCTGAGTGGTAAATAAATCATCGAGCTTCGTGAGAGTGAAGTCGCTCTTTCTTCCTGCCATCGGCTAACACCTCCTTTGTAAATTCAGCGTATGCCTTAGACACTGTGCTATTTGGCTCATAAGCATAAATGCTTTTGCCTTTAGAAGAAGTTTCAGCGGCTTTTACGGCAATCGGGATTTGTGTTCGATACATTCTTATCTGATTACCAAAGTTTGCCCTGAGTGCTTCCACCGTACTCTTTGCAAGGTTTGTTCGGCTATCCACCAAAGTAAGCAGCATACCGTCTATCTTAATATCCGGATTGATATACTTCTTTACTTTTGAAATGGTCTGCACAAGCTGTGTCATACCCTTTGCAGGCAAATACTGAGCCTGAACCGGAATGATAACACTGTCTGCTGCCGATAAAGCATTGAGAGTAACCATACCAAGTGAAGGCATACAGTCTATAATTACATAATCATATCTGTTTTTCACTTGACTCAGATAGTTCTTGAGTGTAGTTTCTCTGCTCATTGCGTTCATAAGGTTAAATTCCATTGCTGAAAGCTCAAGGTTTGCCGGAACAAGGTCAACACCTTCTTCGTGGTGCAGGATACCAACCATAGGGTCTGTCATCGTTTCATTGATTACATCTGTGAGTTTCGTTGCAAGCGTGATACCCAAGCCGTCTGTATCCTGCCAACCAAGACAAGTCGTTAAATCTCCCTGCGGGTCTGCGTCTATGAGCAATACTTTCTTGCCCTGCATTGCAAGCCCGACTCCGAGATTAACTGTTGTGGTGGTTTTTCCGACTCCGCCTTTCTGGTTACATACGGAAATCGTTTTGCAGTTTGACACTTCTTTTTGCCCTCCTTTCTGAAAATTCATAGCCACCGCATTATGGCTATGTACCTGACCGACTCATTTCCTAATCGGTCATAGCAATATTTGTTCTCAACACCCCTTGCCAAGCAAAATGCTTATGGGAAGTCACTAAGGAACAGACTGCTTATCTGTATCATAGGATTCTAACCTCTGCCGGGTACTCCGCCAGCTCCGTAGAGAAGTATCATTATCATTCTGACTGTCATCGCCATATCAGGGGCAACCTGATACTCATAGCCGGAGTTCTCGCTATTCTGAAATACAGAAATCACGGCGTACCTGCTAAAGTGGCTATCATCAGAAATAAAGTCTTAGTGAATGACTTATTCAATTTTCAAGCGAAAAGGCTTCCGTTTTTGCTATCCGGAATGAACCCCTTCACTCATTTGGACAAAGGGGTATGAAATGCACACCCAAAATCTCCGCTTTTCCAAAAATATTTCAAAAAAATTTTTGGAAATTAAAAAAGCCGCCTGCTCCGGTTAGGAAACAGACGGCAAAACACGTTCTAAATGTATTCAATTTTCAATTTCTTTTTCTTTGCTTCAAGCACTTTGCAGAGGACATCATCTACTGCATCGGTGTATCGTCCCTGAGCTGCTAAATTGTTCTTCAGTTCAATGAGCGATTGTATCACTCGGCTTCGTTCTTCTTCATTTAAGTATAGATGATAGGTTTTCTCTCTCATTGGCTGTCCCTCCATCTTTCAAATGTATTTTTGATTATCTCCACATCTTCCTCTGTATCAGAAGAAATAAATATATGTACGTTCTGAAAAGCTCTTTTTAAGCTGTCGGCATAATCCAGTTCAGTGCCTTTCATCGGCAGTTTAATCAGTCTTATTCCTCGTTGCTCACACATATATGCTTTCATTATTTCTATATTCTCGTCAGCACTTCCTGACTCAATAGCCAACTTTTCTGAAGGTATGTATGTTTCAAGCGGAACTCCAAGCAATCGGTCAGAACCAAGTTCTGCTTTCAAGCCTTTCTTATTAGAATAATAGCTGACAGCCAAAGCAGGAAATAGAGATAAATATTCTTGCTCACAAATTCGGCAGCCTTTATTCAATATCGTCCTTTCATTTATCTTCATACTCCATGAATGACCGTGCCTGCATTTCCACCACGCTCTCTTTGCTGAAGTTCGTGATACCTCTGTCGGCTTCAATTTATTCTGTTCGTAATCCCATTCACTGAGAAGCTGACTGTCCGTTGTCGCCAAATCATTATATCCGGCAAGGACTTCTCTCTCTGCACAAACGGGGCATACCGTACCTTTCACACGGGCATTGACAACGGATTTCCACTCATTACCGCATTTTCTGCACTTCCACCAGACGTTTTTCCTCGACTTTGCATTTACTTCATCAGGTTTCAAAGGCAAGTTCTTCTCCGACCACTCCGAAGCAATTTCAGGGTGTGTTGTCTGCAAATCGTTAAACCCTTTCGAGAATATGTACCCACTGCAATACGGGCATTTACTCCCACCGGAACGGGTAGAAATAAGGGTGTTCCACTCTCTGCCGCAATCCTTACACTTCCACCACGCCTTACGATTGGCAAAGACCGTAACCTGAGTTGGAAGTAACGGATAATTTCTGTCCGACCACTCGGCTGCTATATCCGGCTGAAGTGTTGCAAGGTCATTAAATCCTGCCAACACTTTATTATGGGAACAATATGGGCAATCTGTTTTATTTATTGTCCTGCTCTTAACGGCAGCTTCCCACTCGTGTCCTTTCTCACATCTCCAAATCACTTTCTTATGAGAACCAATAGAAACCTCTGTCGGTTTTATCTTATTCTTTTTCGACCACTGCTTTACCAGTAATGGCTCTAATGTCGCCAAATCGTTAATACCTGCAATCACTCTCGCACCGGAACATATCGGGCATTTTTCTCCATTGGAACGAGCCTTAACGCTTGCCTGCCATTCGTGACCGCAAGTACCTTTCCACCATACTTTTTTATTTGAACCGAAAGTAATGTCATCAGGCGTAAGCGTTAAATTCTTTTCCGACCACTCCGAAACAAGCTCCGGGTGTACTTCTGCTAAACTGTTATTCATAGCCAAACCTCAACCTCCTTGTGCTTAGAGTATATGAAGTTTTGGCTTTATCTTGTAGTTTGCGAATATCCGTATAAATAGAAAAAGCCCTTTGAGAAAAGGATTTCTCCTCTCTCAAAGGGCAAATAGACAAATTGATTATATTATTTACTAACCATCTATTGAAAAATACTGCAATTTTTCAAAAGCATCGTCCATAAATTCAAACTCAAATATATGACAATCATCAAATGACTGTTCGCAATAAGTCACTTTCCCATTATCATAATCGACAATAGGTCTGCCAAGATTTCTCTTTACATCTTCAACAGTAACTTGTCCGTATATTTCTTTAATATCAGGTAGCATAAAATCAATTATTCCGTCCAAATGCTTAAAATAATTATTAGCCAAAGTTTTTACAGTATCCTGAATATCTTCTTCTGGTTCTTCGTCCCAAGCAAAAATCAGTCCCTCATACTCAAAAACATACTGTCCTATATCTTCTCTAAATTCCATTATGCCTTCTCCTTTCAATTATTGAATTTGCTTTTCATTTTAGAAAATGGGCAATCCCGATTGGAATTGCCCACTCATCGTACTAATTATGCGATTTTTTCTTGCTTGCACCGATTTCTGCATCAAATGATGTAAGTTTGATGTAAATCGCTGTTTTTTCAGTTTTTTATCAAATGAAGTACGTCCCGTCTATTTGGTAAAACGGTACATCTTTACATCATCTTAATAAAGCTTTGCACCTGCCGGAATGTGGTCATCTACCATCAAAAGATGAAGCTTTTCTTCGCCTTCTTCTTCATGAATAGCACTGAGGAGCATACCGCAAGAGTCAATGCCCATCATAGCTCTCGGTGGAAGATTTGTGATAGCAATAAGAGTCTTTCCAACCAGTTCTTCCGGCTCATAAAAGCTATGAATACCGCTTAAAATGGTTCTGTCTGTGCCTGTTCCGTCATCAAGCGTAAACTGTAACAGTTTCTTTGACTTCGGTACTGCAACACACTCTTTAACCTTTACTGCACGGAAATCTGACTTGCTGAATGTATCAAAATCAACAAATTCCTCAAATAAAGGCTCTACCTTTACCTTAGAAAAATCAATCTTTTCAGACTCAGTTTTTACATTTTTTTCAGGTGCTTCAGAAGCTGTATTATTTACATCATTTTTCTTATTTACATCACCGAGTGACTTCATTGTCGGGAACAGAAGTACGTCACGAATAGCCTGGCTGTCTGTCAGGAGCATAACGAGACGGTCGATTCCGTATCCGATACCACCTGTTGGCGGCATACCGATCTCCAGTGCATTCAGGAAGTCTTCATCTGTGTGGTTGGCTTCCTCATCACCTGCGTCTGCAAGAGCATCCTGTGCTTTGAAACGCTCTCTCTGATCGATCGGGTCGTTGAGCTCGGAATATGCGTTACACATTTCCCATGTATTGATAAAGAGCTCGAAACGCTCTACCTTGTTCGGATCGGAAGGTTTCTTCTTGGTCAGCGGAGAAATCTCGATCGGATGATCCATGATAAATGTCGGCTGAATCAGCTCTTTCTCACAGTACTCCTCGAAGAAGAGGTTGATGATATCACCCTTCTTATGGCGATCCTCATACTCGATATGATGCTCGTCAGCAAGCTTCTTGGCTGCCTCATCATCTGCTACTTCGTCAAAGTCGATTCCTGCATATTTCTTGATGGCATCGTTCATGGTCAGACGTGCGAAAGGCTTTCCAAGATCGATCTCGATACCATTGTAGGAAATCTTTGTGGAACCGCAGACCTTCTCTGCAAGGTAACGGAACATGGACTCTGTCAGCTCCATCATTCCCTCATAATCAGTATATGCCTGATAAAGCTCCATCAGAGTGAACTCCGGATTGTGACGGGTATCAACACCCTCGTTACGGAATACACGGCCGATCTCGTAAACTCTCTCAAGTCCGCCTACGATCAGTCTCTTAAGATAAAGCTCCAGGGAAATACGAAGCTTAACGTCTTCGTTCAGTGCGTTGTAATGTGTCTCAAATGGTCTTGCAGCTGCACCGCCTGCGTTGGAAACCAGCATTGGTGTCTCAACTTCCATGAAGTCACGTCCTGCAAGGAAGTTACGGATCTCCTTAAGGATCTGGGAACGTTTGATAAATACATTCTTGCTGTCCTGGTTCATGATAAGATCCACATATCTCTGACGATAACGGGTATCTGTATCTGTCAGTCCGTGGAATTTCTCAGGAAGGATCTGTAAGCTCTTGGAAAGAAGAGTCATCTTCTCTGCATGAATGGAGATCTCACCTGTTCTTGTTCTGAAAGCAAATCCCTCCAGACCAAAAATATCGCCAATATCAGATTTCTTGAAATCTGCATAGGAATCGGTTCCAATGGCATCTCTTGCCACATAAACCTGAATGTTACCCTGTAAATCCTGGATATTGCAGAAAGAAGCTTTTCCCATTACACGCTTGAACATCATACGTCCTGCGATTGATACATGGATCGGGCTTGCGTCCATGATGCTTCTTCTTTCTTCATAATCCTTCTTCTGAGCCTCTTTTGCCTGCTCTTCATCAAGACCTGTTACATCAAGCTCCTTGCGATCTTTGAGAAGCTCTGCCTCATGTGCTTCATAGAGATTCTTTACCTCAAGGGAATGATGTGTCTGATCAAATTTTGTGATCTGAAACGGGTCCCTGCCATTTGCCTGAAGGTCTGCCAGTTTGTCACGACGTACCTTAAGCAACTGGTTTACATCCTGCTTCTTCTGCTCTGCCACTTGTTGGCCTCCTTAATCTATCTGTCGTTCAAGCGGATCTGTGCGATCCGCTCCGTTGTCTGCTTTATACGTTTCTCTGGATCTCAAGAACCTTGTATTTCATGATTCCGGACGGCATCTCAACCTCAACGATATCGTTGGTGTGTGCACCGATCAGTGCTTTACCTACCGGAGATTCATTGGAGATCTTTCCCTCAAGGCTGTTAGCCTCTGTGGAACCTACGATCTTCAGCTCCATATCTTCCTCAAATTCATAATCATGAACCTTAACCTTGCAGCCTACGCTGATTCTGTCAAGATCGACTTCGTCCTCTACTACAACCTCAGCGTTCTTGAGGATCTTCTCGATCTCCTCGATACGTGCCTCGATATCTCTCTGCTCATCCTTTGCTGCATCGTACTCTGCGTTCTCAGAAAGGTCTCCCTGCTCTCTGGCCTCTTTGATCTTTCCTGCTACTTCTTTTCTCTTAACAACTTTCAGATCGTGCAGCTCGTCTTCCAGTTTTCTAAGTCCTGCGTATGTGAGTAAGTTCTTCTTTGCTTCTTCCATTTTGCCTTACTTCCTTTCAAAACCGTGCTGTTTTTTCTGAAAAAAATACAGCTTCGGATATTTCTGTTGCTACCATTCCCAAGAGCTCTTTTTTCTAAAAAAGGGCGTAAAAATCTCAGGATATTCACAATTCCTGTATTATACCGAAAAGCCCCAGTATTGTCAAGCATTCCACGTCGAAAAAGGGTCCCTGAAATATGCAAAAAAAGCCGCGCGAAATCTCAGATTTCAACACGGCTTTTCTGTATTATCCTGCCCGGTCTGATTCCTTATCTCTTCTCCGGAAAAAGATCTTTATAACGATTAGTCACCATCTGTGTCTGATACTCAAAATCCTGTTTATGCTGATTGACCAGTGTAGAAAGGATGATCCCGGAAAACCAGCAGATGATAGCTGTCAGGATCACAAACCCGCTGACGATCAGTGTCGGGATCTTTTCCACTGTCCCAACCTCCAGAAAATGTACCAGCACCGGAATAAAGAATACCATTCCCACCACAAACAGCACTGCTGCGATAAGGGAGAAGAACTCCAGCGGCTTGTAATTCTTGAACATTTTCACAATAGTCTTCAGGACCTTAAATCCATCTGCATAAGTATTCAGCTTGGACTCACTTCCCTCCGGCCTGTCACGATATTCAATGACTACATTCTCAACCTGCATGTTCTTATCGATGGCGTGGATCGTCATCTCTGTCTCGATCTCAAAATTCCTGGAAAGTACCGGGAATGTTTTTACAAAGCGGTAACTCATGGCACGGTAACCTGTCATGATATCCTTGATGTTGCTTTTGAAAAGACGGTTAATGGAACCTCTTACGATGCTGTTTCCAAAGTTGTGGAAAGGTCTCTTGTTCTCTGTAAAATATGTAGAAGAAAGGCGGTCACCAACTACCATGTCTGTGCCTTTCTCCAGAACCTTGCTGCACATTTCAGCTGCAAACTCTGCCGGATAAGTATCGTCGCCATCTACCATAAGATAACACTGCGCATCGATATCCCGAAACATACTGCGGATCACGTTTCCTTTTCCCTGCTGATACTCATAACGGACAACTGCCCCTTCTTTTCTGGCGATCTCGTCTGTTCCATCTGTAGAGTTATTATCATATACGTAGATCACAGCTTCCGGAAGTGCTTTTTTCATATCGCGGATAACCTTTGCTACCGTCTTGCTTTCGTTGTAGCAAGGAATTAAAACTGCTATTTTATCTGCCATTATTTTTCTCCTGTAAAACAAAAAAACTTTCTGCGGATTCCCGCTAACTGACTGTAGCACGCGCCCCGTTCCTTGTCAATAGAACGTTTCGTTTTCTCCGACATACTTTTCTCTTTTATCGCTCCAGTACCATGTCTGTAAGCTTTTTCAATTCTTCATAGCTTGAAATATTATTAGATTCTCTCCGGATTCCCGCACTGTGCCGCATACCGGCTGTATACCAGGCTACATGCTTCCGCATTTCGCGGATCCCGATATACTCACCCTTTATCGCGATCTGATCTTCGGCATGGCGCAGGATCATCTCGCAGACTTCCTCTGCGGTTGGTCTGGAAAGCTTTTCCCCGGTGCGGAAATAGTGATTCAGCTCCCGGAAG
Source organism: Blautia sp. MB18-30 (assembly GCF_023669475.1). Lineage (NCBI taxonomy): Bacteria > Bacillati > Bacillota > Clostridia > Lachnospirales > Lachnospiraceae > Blautia > Blautia sp. MB18-30. The sequence continues at coordinate 115,042 of NZ_JAMOYY010000003.1, forward strand.
ATCCACGGGTTCCCACGTACTGCACGGCCGATCATCACCGCATCGCAGCCAGTTTCTTTAAACATGGCTTCTGCAGTTTCCGGTGAAACGATATCTCCGTTTCCTATCACCGGAATAGTCACCGCTTCCTTCACCCTGCGGATAGCATCCCAGTCCGCCTGACCGGAATAATACTGCTGTCTGGTCCTTCCATGAACTGCGATGGCTGCTGCACCGGCATCCTCCACCCGTTTTGCGATCTCCACCACATCCACCGGCGTATTTTCATCAAAGCCAATGCGGACCTTCACCGTTACCGGCTTGGAAACTGCTCCGGAAACACTGCGGACGATCTCTTCGATTAGCTGAGGATCCTTCAGAAGAGCTGAGCCCTCGCCATTATTTACCACCTTGGGAACCGGACATCCCATATTGATATCGAGAATGTCAAAGGGACGCTCCTCAATGCTTTTTGCCACCTCTGCCATAAGGTCCGGCTCGCTGCCGAAAAGCTGCATGGATACCGGATGCTCCCCGGGATCGATTTCCATCAGCGCCTCTGTATTCTTATTATGAAAAGAGATCGCCTTGGCACTGACCATTTCCATACAGATCAGGCCTGCACCCTGCTCCTTGCAAAGTCTTCGAAATGCCAGATCCGTAACCCCTGCCATCGGTGCAAGCACAAAGGGGTTCGGTATCTCCACATTTCCGATCTTCCACTGCATCTTCATGGATCATTCCTCAACGGCATCTGCTTTTTTCTGCAGTTCCTCATCCGGGATATCTCCCAGGAAAAATACCTTGTAATACATTTCCAGAGATTCCAGAAGCTCTCTTTTGTCCCGCTGGAGTTCCTTGATCTTCAGTGCACTTCCGATCTCGTCAAAACGGGCATCTGCCTCCAGGGCCTCAGTCTTAAACTGCAGACTGCCGTCCTCATCAAATTCCAGTGTCAGGATCCCGCCTACATCCTCTGTGAAAAGCACACACATGATCTGCAGCTCCTGCTTTACCGTCTCAGGAAGAGACGCAAAATCCTGGTTAAAATAATATTTCTGCTCATAAGAGCTTGCTCCGCAGAGCACAATGTTATCCTGATACATAAAATCTCCTTTATTTATAACTTGACACTCCCCACAGCTAAAGCAGGGAGATTCTTGTTTTTTCCACTACTGCAATAAAACATCAACGGAAAATCGCTGCCGGAAATTTTATCCGATCTGTGCTGCATGTTTTACACATAGCTGTATAAACCACGTACAGAAACCTCTCCGGAATTTACTTCCTCGACTGTACCGTCTGCACGCTCTACCAGAAGCTCTCCGCCGGCATTGATCCCTCTTGCGATCCCCTCATATGGATCATTCTGATCCAGTACACGTACCGGCTGGTTCAGATTGGCCAGCATTTTCTCATAATCCGGTTTCAGGCCGCTGAGATCCTCTGTCTGTACAAATCTCTCATAATTTTCCTCAAAATGCTTCATCACAAGTCCGACTACCTGTGCCCGGTCAAAGGGATGTCCGCTTTCCAGATACAGAGAGGTAGCCTTATCTGCCGTCTCTTCCGGGAAGCTTTCTATATTTACGTTAATCCCGACTCCGATAACTGCACAGCCGATCTTATCCTGCTTCATGGTCATTTCGGTTAAGATACCGCAGATCTTTTTGCGGGAAACAACTACATCGTTAGGCCATTTGATCCCTACCTCAAGACCGAGCTCTGCTACTGCCTGTGCAACTGAAAGTCCCATAACAAGTGTCAGCATCGGCGCCTTCTGCGGAGAAAATTCCGGGCAGATAAGGATACTCATAGTAATGGCACTGTCCGGCGGCGCACTCCATCGTCTTGTAAAACGTCCGCGTCCTGCGGACTGATATTCTGCCACAAACAACTCTCCGTGTCCTGCGCCTTCTTCCCTCCAGGCACGTTTTCCCCAGAGGTTGGTGGAATCTGTTTCTCTTGCAAAATGGACGGTTTTGCCCGCCCATTTTGTATGTGTTGCCTGTGAAATTATTTCTTCATTAAATAAATCTGACATTATTTCTCCGGCTCTCCTAATGTTGCAACGATCACAGCCTTAATGGTGTGCATACGGTTCTCAGCTTCGTCGAATACCTTGGACTGCGGAGACTCGAATACTTCGTCTGTAACCTCCATATCTGTAAGGTTGAAACGCTCGCCCATCTCTTTTCCGATCTTTGTCTTAAGATCATGGAATGCCGGCAGACAGTGAAGGAAGATTGCCTTTTCACCGGCGTTCTCCATTACATGTCTGGTAACCTTGTATGGTGTCAGGTCGTGGATACGCTCTGTCCATACTTCGTCAGGCTCGCCCATGGATACCCATACATCTGTGTAGATGATGTCCGCATCTTTTGTTCCTGCCTCCACATCCTCTGTGAGAGTGATGGTGGAACCTGCCTCTTCTGCCCACTGCTGACACTGTGCTACAAGCTCATCATTCGGGAAATATTTCTTATTGGTGCAGGCTACGAAATCAAGACCAAGCTTGGAGCATACAACCATCAGGGAGTTACCCATGTTGTAACGGGCATCGCCCATGTATACAAGCTTCAGGCCTTTCAGTTTGCCGAAATGTTCACGTACTGTCAGCATATCTGCAAGCATCTGTGTCGGATGATACTCGTTTGTCAGGCCATTCCATACCGGTACACCTGCATGCTTCGCAAGCTCCTCAACAATATCCTGACCGAAGCCACGGTACTCGATTCCCTCATACATTCTTCCGAGAACTCTTGCAGTATCTGCAATGCTCTCCTTCTTTCCGATCTGGGAGCCTGTGGGATCCAGATAGGTAGAACCCATTCCCAGATCATGAGCTGCCACTTCGAAGGAACAGCGTGTTCTTGTGCTTGTTTTTTCAAAGATCAGGGCAATATTCTTACCTCTGTAATACTCATGAAGCTCTCCTGCTTTTTTCTTTGCCTTCAGATCTGCTGCAAGGTCGATCATGTAAGTGATCTCTTCCGGTGTAAAATCTTTCAGTGTCAGGAAATTTCTTCCTTTAAGATTCATAATATGTCCTCCTCATGGCTGCAGATTTATTTCTGCTCTGCCGGTTTATCTGTCATGATTTCCTTCAGGGATGTTGCCAGCCCTGCGATGCCCTGTATCTCGGACGGAATGATGATCTTCGTTGCCTTGCCGTCAGCAACCTTTGTAAGAGCCTCCAGACTCTTCAGAGTAAGAACAGATTCATCTGCTCCTGCTTCCTTGATCATACGAAGTCCTTCTGCAGTTGCCTGCTGTACTTTAAGGACTGCCTGTGCCTGTCCTTCAGCCTCTTTGATCATACGCTCCTTCTGAGCCTCCGCATGAAGGATCGCCGCCTGCTTCTCAGCCTCCGCATCCAGGATAGCGGACTGTTTTTTACCCTCTGCAACAAGGATGGTGGAACGTTTCTCTCCTTCTGCTTTCAGAATGGCTTCTCGTCTCTCACGCTCAGCCTTCATCTGTTTCTCCATGGCATCCTGGATGGCTGCCGGAGGAATGATGTTCTTAAGCTCCACACGGTTAACCTTGATTCCCCATGGATCTGTAGCCACATCAAGGGAAGCACGCATCTTGGTATTGATAACCTCTCGGGATGTCAGTGTCTCATCCAGCTCCATATCACCGATGATGTTACGAAGTGTTGTAGCAGAAAGATTCTCGATCGCCATGATCGGATTCTCAACGCCATATGCGTAAAGCTTCGGATCTGTGATCTGGAAAAATACAACCGTATCGATCTGCATGGTTACATTATCTTTGGTAATTACCGGCTGCGGTGGAAAATCCACAACCTGTTCTTTCAGGTTTACTCTTCTTGCAACACGCTCAATGAACGGAACCTTGAAATGGATTCCTGTACTCCAGGTAGCCTTGTAAGCGCCAAGACGTTCCAGTACCACTGCATAGGCCTGCGGTACAATGCGGATACAGGATGCAAGTACCCACAGCACAAGAACGATGACTACAAGCAAAACAACAACTCCACCCATAATTTAGCCCTCCTTGCTAATTTCTTTTACGATCAGCTTCACTCCGCGGATCTCTTCGATTTCAACCACTGCACCTGTTGGAATTTCTTCCCCGTCATCTGCGGTCCGTGCAGTCCACTCGATGTCATTGATCCTCACCTGCCCGGTCTGGGCCAGGTTGTTGACCGGCTGTATCACTACGGCTCTTTTTCCCAGAAGGCTCTCTGCATTGGTCTTTTCCACGCCCTTGTTCATGTAGCGGACCGCCAGAGGTCTGGTAAAGATCAGAAGCACCACGGAAACTCCGAAAAATAAAAGGAGCTGTACAACAATTCCCCCACCAAGCCACGAGGCAATGCACGCCACAAGAGCACCGCCTGCAAACCAGACAGTGGTAAGTCCTACCGTGATTGCTTCAATTACCAGTAAAATTGCCAGTATTCCAAGCCAGGCCAAAGGTGTCATAAAACCCCCTCCTCTCTTATTCTCTTCTCTGTCTTGCAGCTTCGTACATCAGAATTCCTGATGCCATGGCAGCATTCAGCGATTCTACCTTTCCGCACATGGGAATGCGGATCAGACAGTCTGCTGCCTCCGTTGCCTGATCAGTCAGGCCCTTTCCCTCGTTTCCGATGAAAAATGCGGTACCACCCTTATAGGATTCCTGATCATAGGAATTCTCGCCCTTCAGATGAGCTGCAAAACTGCGGATTCCCTTTTCTTTCAGCTTCTTTTCTAATGATACCACATCTTCCACGTATAGAAAAGGCATTCTGTAAATGGAGCCCATGGTAGAACGGATCACCTTGGGATTTGTGATATCCACGCAGGTTTTTGTGAGGAAAACTCCGCTTACGCCGGCGCCCTCACCGGTCCTGAGAATGGTTCCCGCATTTCCCGGATCCTGAAGATCCTCCAGAACCATGACCAGAGGATTTTTTCCCGCCAGTACCTCCTCCTCGCTCCAGGAAGGCAGCTTCAGAACTGTCAGGATCCCCTGGGGAGTCTTGGTATCACACATCTGACGGAATACGGAATCCTTCACGATCTCGCAGGGATATTTTTCTGCCTGAGACATCAGCTCTCCATCCTGGGAAACGGTCTCGGAGACAAACACCTGGGAAACCCAGCTTTCCGGTGCTTCCAGAAACATTTTCCGGCCTTCTGCCACAAAAAGTCCCTGCTCTCTTCTGGCTTTTGCCTTCTGGTTCAGCTGCATGACATTTTTTATTTTTGCATTTGATACACTGGTTATCATACTTTTATTTCTCTCCTTCCGGCAATCCGTATTCGGTTAACGTAATTCCTCACGACTTGCATTCAGATCCTTGTTTTTTCCTATGGCGATTATGGAACAGTTGTCCGGAAGCGGTTCGGAAGGATCCAGATCTACCGTGACATTTTCACCCTGCTTGATGCCAATGATATTAATGTGAAAACGCTCCCGTACATTCAGATCTGCCAGATTTTTTCCAATCCAGGATACCGGCATGGAAAACTCCGCCATACTGAACTCCGCCGAAAGCTCAAACACATCCAGATACCCGCCGGACATAAGATTTCTGGCAACCCGCAGTCCCATAGACTGTTCCGGATAAATGATCTTATCTGCACCAATTTTGTCAAGTATACGTCCATGAAGAGAATTCATACTTTTTGCAACTACAAAGGGCACTCCCAGATCTTTGGCCTGCATGGTTGCGGAAATACTGGCTTCCAGATTTTCGGCAACTGCGATAATGGCTACATCCACATTCTGAACTCCCAGAGCCTTCAGGATTCCCGGTTCACGGACATCTGCTTTTACCGCATAGGTTACTTTTTCGGAAATCTCTTCGATATTTTCTTCTTTGTCATCAATGGCAAGGACATCACAGTCTGACTCTGCCAGCGTCACCGCCAGAGTCATTCCAAACTGTCCAAGCCCGATCACGGCAAAAGATTTATTTTTCATTCTATTCTCCTGTTTAACCGATCATGATATCTTCTTCACCGAGATGCGTGGTGCTTCCCGGCCTGTTGCGTACACGCATCACAACTGCTGTTCCAAGTGTCAGCGGTCCGATACGTCCCAGATACATGGTAAGGATCACGATCCACTTGCCTGCCACATTCAGCTGAGGTGTCAGTCCTCTGGAAAGTCCTACTGTAGCCCCCGCAGAAGTGATCTCATATAAAACATCTGCCAGATCCACTCCCGGCATTACTGCGGACAAAAGCACCGTCATGGTAAAAAGGATCAGCACACTGGTTCCTGCAACAACCATGGCAGAACGGAGATAGCTCTCACGGATCCTGCGGCCGTATACCTCTACATCCTTTTTTCCCTGAAGATATGCTGCAATAGAAAGGATCAGAACCGCAATGGTAGTAGTCTTCACACCACCGGCAGTGCCCATGGGTGATCCTCCGATAAACATCCACAGCAGGGAAATGATCACGGTAGGTGTGGACAAAAGCGACTGATCCATAGTATAAAATCCCGCCGTACGTGTTGTCACTGACTGGAAAAAGGATGCCATGAGCTTTGTTCCCAGTGGTGCCCCCTTTAGCGTGGAAGGGTTTCCGGATTCAAAAATAAATACCAGAAATGCTCCTGAAAATACCAGGATCCCGGTCATCGTAAGGACCAGCTTGCTCTGAAGCCGCAGTACACGAAAAACTCTGGATGGGGAGAGCTCTTTTCTCAGAACCTTGCGGAATTTATCCCACAGATCCCACCAGACGATAAATCCAAGACCTGACACAATGATCAGGCCAATCGTAGTGATATTGACCAGCGGATTGCTCACATATACCGAAAGGCTTGTTTCCCCGAAAAGATCGATCCCTGCGTTGCAGAATGCAGATACCGCCAGAAATATGGCATGCACCAGACCTTTTTTTATTCCAAATTCCGGTACAAAGCAAAACGCATACAGGACCGCACCGATTCCTTCTGCAAGAAACACGCATTTCACCACACTGCGGACTACAGCCACGACTCCACCCATTTCATCCAGGTTGTAGGATTCCTTGATGATCCGCCGGTTTTTCAGGGAAATTTTCCGCCGGAGGCTGATGAATATCATATTCGCCAGTGCGATCAGTCCGATCCCGCCGATCTGTATCAGGCACAGGATAACCGCTTTTCCAATGGGGCTCCACTGGACTGCCATAACAACTGTGGAAAGTCCTGTTACACATACGCTGGTCGCCGCTGTAAAAACAGCATCCGGGAAGGTAACAGCCTGCCCGGGTGCACTGCAGAACGGCATCCACAAAATAAGTCCACCTACAAAAATCACCCCCGCAAAGCCGAGGGCAATTATTTGTGACGTATTCAATTTATGCAATCCGTCTGAAACTTTTTTTAAGTTCATAAATATCTTTATTTTCTGTAATTATGAGAAAGAGAATTGCAGACCTCCCACATGTAGGAATCTACATTCTTCTGCATTGCAAGAGCCTCATTGATGTCGAAATCAACAAACTCACCATGACGGTATCCAACCACACGGCTGCGTTTTCCGGCAACAAGAAGATCTACTGCAAGAGCACCCATCATGGACGCATATACACGGTCCTTACATGTAGGGCTTCCACCACGCTGCATGTGACCAAGGATCGTTGCACGTGTCTCGATACCTGTTGCAGCCTCGATACGCTTCGCCATAGCCTCTGAATGGCCGATACCCTCAGCATTTACGATGATATGGTGTTTCTTGCCTTTCTTACGGCTCTCTACGATATTGTCAATAAGCTTCTGCTCATCGTAATCATATTTCTCCGGGATCAGGATATCCTCAGCACCGTTTGCGATACCGCACCATACTGCAAGGTATCCGGCGTTACGTCCCATAACCTCTATGATACTGCATCTCTCATGGGATGTGGATGTATCACGTACCTTGTCAATAGCTTCCATAGCTGTATTTACAGCAGTATCGAAACCGATGGTGTACTCGGTACATGCGATATCAAGGTCAATAGTTCCCGGCAGGCCAATGGTATTGATTCCAAGGTTCGCAAGCTTCTGAGCACCTGCGAAGGATCCGTCTCCACCGATAACAACAAGGCCGTCGATCCCATGCTTTCTGCAGATCTCTGCAGCCTGCTGCTGTCCTTCCTCTGTTCTCATCTCTGCACATCTGGCAGTATAAAGAATTGTTCCGCCTCGCTCAATCGTATCGGAAACGTCCTTTGCTGTCATATCTCTGATCTCCTCATTTAAGAGACCGCTGTATCCTTTATAGATTCCCTTTACGTTCAGTCCGCTGCTTAATCCTCTTCTGACAACAGCACGGATTGCAGCATTCATTCCAGGTGCGTCACCGCCACTGGTCAAAACGCCGATCGTTTTGATTTTGTTCTCTGCCATATTGTTATCCTCCATCTTATGAAACAACCTATTGTAATACACATATTCGGGTATAGTTTATAGCATTTTTATAAGTTTTTCAATACTCTCTCCACAATTTTAACATTGGAACTTCCATATTTTTTACACATGCGCTCCAGCCAGGAATCCTCGATATGGACCTGATAAGCAGGGGGAAGTTTCTTCATTGCCTTGACATCTTTGAGATAAATAACCACCGTGCTGTTTCCTCTGGATTCCATCAGATCATCTACCAGACCGGTCTCGGCTTTTGCGTACTCTTCCCGGCTTTCAAACTGGAGCCACAGTTCTCTTGGCATATCATCAAAAAGACGGACCTTTTCCAGGATCAGCTTGCTGGCTTTGTCGTCTTCTGCGGATACTCTTCCCTGAATAAAGAGCCGGGCATCTTCATTCAGGAACATCTGGCATTTTTCGTAATCACGTGGAAATACCACAACCTCCACGGTGCCTACCAGATCTTCCACTGTAAGGAACGCCATTACCTTATTATTCTTTGTATATTTTATGGTTTTATCCGTGATCATTCCACCCACGATCACTTTCTGATTATCGTAAACCTCCGGTATCCCTGTTTCATCATCCGGCTGAAAATCAGAAGTTTTTGCAGAGATCATTTTTTCCATCATATTCCGGTAACGCTCCAGCGGATGACCGCTGAGATAGATGCCGAGAACTTCCTTCTCAAAGGTCAGTATCGTCTCCTTCGGATATTCTGCTGCCTGCGGCATACGGATCTCAAATTCCTTTTTATCTTCTTCAGGCGCAATATCAAAAAGACTCAGCTGTCCCGCCATGGTATGCTTCTTATCCTGGTTGATACTGTCTATGATCTGCGTATAAACCGTCATTTTCTGATTCCGGTTTCCCTCCAGGCAATCCAGCGCTCCGGCCTTGATCAGATTTTCCACAACTCTCTTGTTGATCTGGTCGATATTTCGCTCAATAAATGTTTTCAGGGAGGTATATTCTCCGTGCTCCTCACGCTCCCGCACAATCCCCTCGATTACCGGACGGCCGATACTCTTGATGGCAGAAAGTGCATAACGAATGGAACCATTGTCAACAGAAAAGCCATAAACACCATGATTGATATCCGGCGGAAGGATCCGGATCCCCATCTGGCGGCATACAGAAATATACTCGGCAACCTTGTTCGGCATTTCCACAACGGATGTCATCAGTGCAGCCATAAATTCTACCGGATAGTAATATTTGAGATATGCCGTCTGGTAGGAAACCACTGCATAAGCGGCAGCGTGAGACTTATTAAAGGCATACTTTGCAAAATCTGTCATCTCATCGTAGATCTTGTTTGCGATCTCCTCGGAAATACCGTTGGCGATACATCCCGGTACTCCCTCTTCCACGTTTCCGTAAACGAAATTCTGGCGTTCTTTTGCCATAACAGAAGCTTTTTTCTTGGACATGGCACGGCGCACCAGGTCACTTCGTCCAAGGGTGTAGCCTGCAAGCTCACGGACGATCTGCATAACCTGCTCCTGGTATACGATACAGCCATAGGTCGGCTTCAGGATCGGCTCCATCTGCGGACAGTCATAACGGATGGTATCCGGACGGTTTTTTCCGCGGATGTACTGCGGAATGAAATCCATGGGACCCGGACGGTAAAGCGAAATTCCCGCGATCACGTCCTCAAGGCTCTGAGGCTTCAGCTCCTTCATGAAGCTTTTCATTCCGGCACTCTCCAGCTGGAACACGCCGTCAGTACGTCCTGTTCCGATAGAATCCAGTACCTTTTTGTCGTTGTAGTCGATCTTTTGCATATCCAGAAGCATACCGGTACTTTTTTCCACCATTTTCACAGCATTCTGGATAACCGTCAGGGTACGGAGACCCAGGAAATCCATTTTCAGAAGTCCCAGCTCTTCCAGTGTTGTCATGGTAAACTGCGTGACAATGGAACCATCCTGTGCTCTGGAAAGGGGTACGTATTCCGATACATCCTTCTGGCTGATCACAACACCTGCCGCATGCATGGAGGTATGCCTCGGAAGCCCCTCCAGACGTTTTGCCAGATCGATCAGACGATGGATATCGTCCTGTTCCTCGTAAGCCTTGCGAAACTCCGGATTCATTCCCAGTGCCTTGTCAATGGTGATATTCAGCTCCTGTGGGATCATCTTGGCGATGGTGTCCACCTGGGCATAAGGCATATCCAGAACACGGCCTACATCACGAATGACACCGCGGGCTGCCAGTGTACCGAAGGTAACGATCTGAACCACGCAGTCATCACCATATTTTCTTCTTACATAATCAATAACCTCCTGTCTCCGTTCGAAGCAGAAATCCACATCGATATCTGGCATGGATACTCGCTCCGGATTCAGGAAACGTTCAAAGAGCAGATCATACCGGATCGGGTCCAGCTGGGTGATCCCAAGTGTATAGGCAACCAGGCTTCCTGCGGCAGAGCCTCGTCCCGGACCGACCATGATATCGTTGTCCCTGGCATATTTGATAAAATCCCATACAATGAGAAAGTAATCTACATATCCCATGTTTTTGATCGTAGACAGCTCATAATCCAGGCGCTTTTTCAGCTCCTCTGTTACCGGATGATAACGCTGCTCAAGTCCCTCATGGCAAAGCTTGTTCAGATATTCCCAGGAGGTAAATCCGTCCGGCACATCATATTTCGGCAGCTTGGTCACACCAAATTCAATCTCCACATGACATCTCTCCGCGATCCTGTGCGTGTTTTCCAGCGCTTCCAGCGCATATGGGAAAAGCCTCGCCATCTCCTCCGGTGATTTCACATAATACTGGCCGCCCTCATAGCGCATTCTGTTCTCATCGCTGAGCTTTTTCTGAGTCTGCAGACAAAGAAGAACATCATGTGGTTCCGCATCCTCTGCCATAGTGTAATGCACATCATTGGTGGCAACCAGATCGATCCCCGTCTCTCTGTGCATACGGAGAAGCTGCTGGTTTACAGTCTGCTGCTCCGGGATCCCATGATCCTGAAGCTCCAGAAAGAAATTTCCTTTTCCGAAAATATCCTGGTAACGTAATGCCGCGATCTTAGCATCCTCATACATTCCACGTGCAAGATATCTGGCGACCTCTCCCGCCAGGCAGGCACTTAAGGCAATGATACCCTCGTGATATTTTTCCAGAAGCTCCAGATCCACACGTGGCTTGTAATAAAACCCTTCCACAAATGCCTTGGATACAATTTTCATCAGGTTGCTGTATCCTTGATTATTCTCAGCCAGCAGGACCAGATGATAATAACGGTCATCCCCACTTCCCACTTCTCTGTCAAAACGGGAGCCCGGAGCCACATAAACCTCACATCCGAGGATCGGATTGATCCCGGCTTCTCTTGCAGCCCTGTAAAAATCGATCACACCATACATAACGCCATGATCGGTGATCGCCGCACTGTCCATACCCAGCTCTTTTACTCTGGCTACATATTCTTTGATCTTATTGGAGCCATCCAGAAGGCTGTATTCTGTATGGACATGTAAATGTGTAAACTCCAAATTTATTCTCCTTATCGTAAAAAACAGGGCTCCGGATCCTCCCCGCTCTGCACTTTTCTCTGAACGTGCCGGAGCGTGTCTGATCCGGAGCCGGTCAACACCTTGTTATTTTTTAATGTAGATCCTCTTGTCACGGATCTCTACTTTTCCTTCCTTCATCAGATGACCGACTGCACGCTTGAATGCGTTCTTACTGAGGCCAAACTCTCTCTTGATGACTTCCGGTGAGGCATGATCATCAAATGGCAGCACCCCTGCAAATTCCTCGATCACGCTGAATACGCTCTCTGCATCCTCATTGATCTGGATGTAAGCCTTCTGGCGGTCACTGACGTTCATCTTGCCATCCTCTTTCACCTCTGTGACACGAAGATCAAGAATAGCTCCCGGTCTGTACTTGCCTGTTGCCTCCCGTGCCGGGATCAGAGCGGAATATTTATCATCTACCGCAACAAAAACGCCGAAATTCCCACTGATCTCATAGACACGCCCCTTTACCGAATCTCCCGGTACATAAGGAGTTCTGGTGGAAAGATAATGATACACCTTCATGGTTGCACAGAGTCTGCTGCTCTTATCTACATAAAGAGCTACCAGACACTCCTCGCCTTCACGGACCCGGTTGGTCTGCTCATGATACGGAAGAAGAAGATCCTTCTCCAGTCCCCAGTCAAGAAAAGCACCAATCCTGGTAACCTGTTTTACCTTAAGGACTGCTGTCTGTCCTACCTGAAGCATCGGCTCACGGGTAGTTGCGATCAGTCTGTCCTGGGAATCCTTATAGATGAATACTTCGATCTCATCACCTGCTTTGGTTCCTTCCGGTACCTGTTTGGACGGAAGAAGCACTCGCTCATTCTGAGGTGCGTTTCGGTCCTCTCCAAGATATATTCCGAAATCCACGGTTTTTACAACCAGTAATTTCTGTTTTTTACCTAATTCTATCATTCTTACTCCTGTTCCTTAAAACTATATATGATCATTTACTATTTGCTGTCTGTCCTGCATTATAACATAAGAGAATTATTATAGAAAGCACAAAAAAGGCAGCTTCGGAAATTTCTTTCCGTCACTGCCTTTTATTTGCCATTCATGGGGGAATCTGCCCCCACATTGGGTCAGTCTGTTATTCTGTTGGTTTCTCAACCGGCATCGGGTTCATCATTTTAATGACAAAAAGTACGATCAGCATCAGCACGATTCCCACCGGAAGAGCGATCCATGCTGTTTTTACAAAGCCTGCAACAATATAAGTTACAAAGGATACTGCCGCAGCCAGGATCGCATACGGAAGCTGTGTGGAAACGTGAGTCACATGATCACACTGTGCTCCTGCGGAAGCCATGATCGTTGTATCGGAGATCGGTGAGCAGTGGTCTCCGCAAACTGCACCTGCCATGCAGGCGGACATGGAAATGATCATCATCTCAGGACTGGATTTCTCAAATACCGCAACAACGATCGGGATCAGGATACCAAAGGTTCCCCAGGAAGTACCTGTAGCAAATGCAAGTCCACATCCAACCAGGAAAATAATGGCCGGAAGGATAACTTCAATACCACCGGCAACAGAACGCATGGCTTCTTCTACGAATACCGCTGCACCAAGTGAGTCTGTCATAGCCTTCAGTGTCCATGCAAAGGTCAGGATCATGATCGCCGGTACCATAGCCTTGAATCCTTCCGGGATGCATCCCATACAGTCTCTGAAATTGACCACACGGCGGATCATATAGAAAATAATGGCAAACACCAGACCAAAAGCACTTCCCATTGCAAGGCCTGTAGAGGCATCACTCTGTGAAAATGCGGTAACAAAATCTGTTCCGCTGAAAAATCCTCCTGTATAGATCATACTGATGACACAGCAGATAACAAGCATAACGATCGGGATCACAAGATCGATCACCTTTCCTCTCGGATTCGGTGTCTCATCATCCGTTGCATTCTCATACGGTCTTGCAGATGTTGTATAAAGATCTCCGTTCAGAGCATTGATCTCATGTGTTCTCATGGCACCAAACTCGGTTTTCATCAGTACCATGCCAACCATCATTACAATCGTAAGGATCGCGTAAAAGTTATACGGGATGGTTCTTACAAAAATCGCAAGTCCATCCTGTCCCTCTACGAATCCGCTGACTGCAGCAGCCCAGGATGAGATCGGTGCGATGATACATACCGGAGCGGCTGTCGCATCGATCAGGTATGCAAATTTCGCTCTGGATACGTGATGTCTGTCAGTTACCGGACGCATAACGCTTCCTACTGTCAGACAGTTAAAATAATCGTCAATGAAGATCAGGATTCCAAGGATGATCGCTGCAAGCTCTGCACCTACACGTGTGTGGATCTTTTTGCTGGCCCATCGTCCGAATGCGGCAGAGCCGCCGGCCTTGTTCATCATACATACCACAGATCCCAGGATTACCAGGAAGATCAGGATACCTACGTTATAGCTGTCAGAAAGAACCTTGATGATTCCTCCCTCAAAAATCTGTGTTACCGTTCCTTCAAATTTAAATCCAGAATAGATCAGTGCTCCTACTACAATTCCCACAAACAGAGAACTGTATACTTCTTTTGTGATCAGTGCAAGGACGATCGCAACAAGAGGTGGAAGCAGTGCCCAGATCGTTGCATACAGAGCAGGCTGGTAAGTCTCCTCCGCATCCGCAGCCAGCACAGTCAGGGGACTTGCCAGTGCGCCCATGAATACCATTGCCATAACAGACAATGCTGTTCCTGCTTTTTTACTCATTTTTCTCCTCCCTTTTCGGGGACAAAAAAACGGAGGCTGTCTCTTCTTAAGAACACCTCCGGTTAAATAATCCTTATTTAACTAATAGCCTGTCAGAAAATCTCCATTCAGCATATTAAATGCAGATCTCCCGAAGTGCTACCGATAGCGCTCCACATCCGTGACAGTACAACGCATATTCTGCGTTATCCCAGCACCCTGTCATCTGGCCTTCCAGAGCACTTCGGCAAATTTTCCTTTCTTTATGAACAGCCTGCCAGGGCCTTGCATCCATAAATACTGATAAAATCCGCGCCTCTATCTTCTTATCCGTGACCGTTTGCCCTCCGCAGGACTTCCCGGCCATCTTTTTTTCTTTATACTGTAGCAGTTTCCGACATAAATATCAAGTAGTTTACACAGATTCCTGCCATTCAGACCAATATTGTTACTTTTCACTCCGTTTTCAGTAACACGCTTCGCGGAATATTACCAGCGAACTGTAATCCAATTTTGCCTTATTTACTGCTCATTCAGCAGCCACTTCACATCCACTCCCAGCACCTTTGCAAACACCCGCAGTTCATAATCTGCTACAAAACGTTCTCCTCCTTCGATCCGGCTGATACTGTCACGCTCCAGCATCACTCCTTCCACCTGCATTTTTGCTGCCAGCGCAGATTGCGACATCCGTTTCATATTCCTCATCTGGCGTATTTTTTCTCCGGAAACGTTCTTTTTTCCCTGATAAGTGTATATTTTCATCCTGCCACCTATTTTAATAAATGTGTTAATGTTCTGCATTTTTCTTGACATTAGCATATATTTCGGCGGCACCTGTGTTAAAGGTCAGCAAATCTGACATTTTCTGCATTTTTCGACAAAAAATGCCGCGGTACTGTTCCGCGGCATTTCCACTCAAGCGGATATTGACGATCCACCATCGGGTTAAACTGTTTTTTCTTCTGATCAGTCTTCCTGTCCTACCTGACCATAATATGCATTTGCACCATGTTTTCTGTAGTAATGCTTATCCTGAAGCTCCTGCGGTGCCGGTTTTACATCCGGATTGATCAGCTCGCAGCGAGATGCCATCTTGGCAACCTCCTCAAGAACAACTGCGTTATGAACTGCCTCATGAGCATCCTTACCCCAGGTAAAAGGTCCGTGGTTCTTACACAGCACAGCCGGTACTGCTTCATAATCTTTGTTTTTGAAATAATCAGCAATAAGAACTCCCGTGTTCTTCTCATATGCCTCTTCGATCTCTCTTTTGGTCAGATTACGTACACATGGTACTTCTCCGTAAATGTAATCTGCATGTGTGGTTCCATAACACGGGATCGATCTGCCTGCCTGCGCCCAGCTTGTTGCCCAGGATGAGTGGGTATGTACGATACCGCCGATATTCGGAAACGCTCTGTAAAGAACTGCATGTGTCGGTGTATCAGAGGATGGATTGTATCTTCCTTCTACTTTATTTCCATCAAGATCTACCACTACCATGTCTTCCGGTGTCAGCTTGTCATAATCCACACCACTTGGCTTGATCACAAAAAGTCCCTGCTCCCTGTCGATCCCGCTGACATTTCCCCATGTAAAGGTAACAAGACCATATTTTGGCAGATCCATATTTGCTCTGTAAACTTCTTCTTTTAATTTTTCAAGCATAGCGCGCCCTCCTTTTACGGTATAGTTGTTTCAAAAACGATGTACTAATCTCTACCGCCTGTATTTATTTTGTAAACTCAACTACTGCGTAAGGTTCTTTATCCTCCGCGTTAAGAACTACAGCTTCTTTATTTTCTGTCATATATACTTCCGGAATGATAACATTATCCAGTACTGCCTGACGTTTATATTCAGCACGAAGCTGACCAACTTTAAAATCCTCAGGCAGATGATCCGCTGCCATCCGGATATACTGACAGTTGTTCACATGATGATTGGTGTCCAGATGATGCTTCTGTACGGAAAAAGCATTCTGCACTTCCCGTTCCTTCGGAAGCGCGATCTTTCTTGGTGCATAATCCATCTCTATTTTTTCGCCCAGATCATAGGGATCTGTATCTACCGGTGTCAGCTTTTCCGGAAGACCGGTTTCTGTATTGATAAAGGACCAGTAGGAATTGGCCCATGCCAGCTTCTCACCATCCATTGTCTCAAGAATAAAATTACGCATTCCGATAAATCCACGAAATCCATAAGGAATTGTTGTTACTTTTATATTTTCACCAAGCTTTGGATACCGCTTCATGATCACCTGCCATGCAGAAAGTACCCAGGCTCTTTTCTGTTCCTTTAATACTTCCATGCCGACTCCTGTCTGCTCGGATTCAAAGGTACAGCAATCCTGAAAATAATCCAGAACTCCCGGCAGCGTCAGACATCCATCTTCTCCGATCTCACTGAATCTTACTCGACTCTCAAAACTGTAACTCATTCATGCCTCCTGTCATACTGTCTATACTTTATTGTAACACTTGGCAGGAAGAAACGCACTTGTTTTTTTTGGGGCGCAGCGGATTGCGAATATCTTCTTATTTTTGAGTACAAAAAAAGTACCTCGTAACTGAGGTACTTAAGAAGCAGGGCTACAAGGATTCGAACCTTGAACTGACGGAGTCAGAGTCCGTTGCCTTACCGTTTGGCGATAGCCCTATGTGTTTTGTTTTTCGCTTGCCTTATCGCTTGCGACGGATGTTATTATATAACAGCTTTTTTGAAATTGCAACCCCTTTTTTTAATTTTTTTTATTTTTTTTCAAAATTTCTTAAACTGCTGTTAAAACTCCTTATTATATGCGGGTTTACGCAGTAAAAAAAATTTTACAATCCACTCCTTTGTGTTATAATAAGCCGTATAATAAAAAGAGCGGAAACAACCGTGTATTTCCCTCCGGTCACAATATCCGGAGGCATCCAAAGGAGAACGCTATGCGAGCAAATAACCTTACTCTGCTCACGGACCTCTATGAGCTTACCATGATGCAGGGATATTTCAAAAACCCTACCAACCAGACCGTTGTCTTTGACATGTTCTACCGCAACAATCCGTGCGATGGCGGTTTTGCCATCTGTGCAGGACTGGAGCAGATGATCGAATACATCGAAAATCTCCGTTTCTCAGAAGAAGACATTACCTATCTGAGAAGTCTTGGCATCTTTGAGGATGATTTCCTTGAGTATTTGAGCAACTTCAGATTCACCGGTGATATCTACGCAATTCCGGAGGGAACCGTGATCTTCCCGAGAGAGCCGATGGTCAAGGTTATCGCACCGATCATGGAAGCTCAGCTTGTAGAGACGGCCATCCTGAACATTATGAACCATCAGAGTCTTATTGCCACTAAGGCAGCACGTGTATGCCACGCAGCCAAGGGCGATCCCATCATGGAATTCGGTCTTCGCCGTGCCCAGGGTCCGGACGCCGGGATCTTCGGTGCCAGAGCTGCAGTGATCGGCGGATGTGCCGGTACTTCCAACGTACTGACCGGCCAGATGTTTAACGTTCCGGTTCTCGGAACACATGCTCATTCCTGGATCATGAGTTTCCCGGATGAGTACACTGCCTTTAAGACCTATGCGAGACTTTACCCGAATTCCTGTACTCTTCTGGTTGACACCTACGATGTCCTGAAATCCGGTGTTCCCAATGCGATCCGTGTATTTGAGGAGATGCGTGAGGAAGGTATCCAGCTGAAAAACTATGGAATCCGTATCGACAGCGGTGATCTTGCATATCTTTCCAAAAAAGCTTACAAGATGCTGGCTGCTGCCGGTTTCGATGATGCTACCATTTCTGCATCCAGCGATCTTGATGAATATCTTATCGAAAGCCTGAAGGCACAGGATGCCAAGATCAATTCCTGGGGCGTCGGAACCAAGCTGATCACAGCCGATAACAATCCGGCATTCGGCGGCGTATATAAACTTGCCGCTGTAAAGGACGCTGACAGCGATGCCTTCCAGCCGAAGATCAAGCTTTCCGAAAACACAGAAAAGGTTACCAACCCGGGCAACAAGACTGTATACCGTATCTACAGCAAGAAGACCGGCAAGATCAAGGCCGATCTGATCTGCCTTGCAGATGAGAAATTCGATCCGGAAGAAACTATGGTGATCTTCGACCCGGTTGACACCTGGAAAAAGACCAAGGTTCTTGGCGGAACCTACGAACTCCGTGAGCTCCTTGTTCCGGTAATTAAAGATGGTAAGAGCGTTTACAAGTCTCCATCTGTCATGGAACTCCGCGACTACTGCAAACAGGAGCAGAACACACTGTGGGATGAATCCAGACGTTTCGTTAATCCGCAGAAGGTTTATGTAGATCTCTCCCAGTCACTCTATGACATGAAGAAGGCTCTCCTGGAAGAAATGAGTGAAAAAGAGCTCTGATAAACAGAAATAAGCATTCATAAACCCTCCTTTCTTATCATAAGCTTATGGATAAGGAAAGGAGGGTTTTTATTGCACAGAGAATTTTATACCCGGCTGATCAGTAGGGAGCATCCTCTGCCGGAAGCCTTTGTGCCGGAACATCTTATCGATATCGGACTTCCATTTGAAGCAGCACCGGGAGATCCGAAGCGGCTTCTGGAGTATCAGGCTGCAAAAGCCGCTTCCCAGCTTTTCCATGCCTGTCACAGATGCGGTCTGAACCTGTGGGCAGTTTCCGGATATCGTTCCTACCAGCGACAGAAGGAGCTTTTTACAGGAAGTCCTTTCGTTGCAGAGCCAGGAACAAGTGAGCACCAGAGCGGACTTGCTCTGGATGTATCCTGTCCTTCCATCCATATGGAGCTCTCCGAAAGGTTTTCCGCAACAGGAGAAGGCCGCTGGCTGAAAAAGAACGCTCCGCTCTATGGTTTTATCCTCCGGTACCCCAAAAGTAAAGAGGAGATCACCGGCATCCCTTACGAGCCCTGGCACATCCGCTATGTGACCAAACCTCTGGCTTCCTGGCTCACCATCACAAATCTGACTCTGGAAGAATACCACAGTTTTCCTTCCCGGTGCCCGCACCCTCCCTGATCTGCTGCCTCCTGGCATCTGCATCTGATGTTTATATCTTGATCTTCACACATTTTTCTGTACATCTGATGCACGTTTACTGCTCCATCTGTCTGCCAAGAAAACCGGCTGCTGTGCGGACAAGTGCACGCTCCGTGTCACCCATTTCCGCTTTTTCGCTTCTGGACAGAAGGATCACGGCCCCGATCGCATCGCTGGCACACAGAACAGGCTGTATCATTTTTCGTTCAAAAGAATCACTGTCATCGACAATGATCGGGATATTTTCCCTGCTGCTCCGACTGATCAGTCTGCATTCTCTGCCGGCAATGACTGCATCCAGATCAGAACTGATCTCTTTTCCTTCCAGTTCCCGGCTTCCGCTGCCGCATGCCGCCACGACCTGATCACGATCTGTAATACAGGCAGTCAGTCCGGTGGTCTGTACCAGCGCTTCCGCATATTCCGCAGCAAACGTATTCAGCTCTCCAATGGGCGAATATTTTTTCAGGATGATCTGTCCTTCCCTGTCTGTAAAAATCTCCAGTGGCGTTCCTTCCTTGATCCGCAGTGTCTTTCGTATCTCTTTTGGAATCACAACCCTGCCCAGATCATCGATCCTGCGAACAATTCCCGTTGCTTTCATCTTCCTGAATTCCTCCTGTATTTTCTGTTCATTGTACGTCAATGTTATGTTAACTATTTGTTTTTCATATGGTTATTATGCGAAAAACTGGGAGAAATATGCATAAAAATCTCTTATTTATCTGTCGCAGGAGCCGCATTGTCGTATGCCTGCTGCAGAAATACTTCCTGAGAATTAAGCGGAGCATTATCGGATGGTTCGATCTTATAAATTCCCTTATTGTTCATGCTCCTTGCTTTTCGATTATCACTGAGCATTGTCACAAACATTTCCTGGATCTGCATACGGATATCCGGATCCTCGATAGGTGCCGCAACTTCTACACGACGAAGAGTATTTCTTGTCATAAAGTCCGCAGAGGAAATATAGATCCTTGCTCTCTCCTGTGTTCCGAAAATATAAATGCGGGAATGTTCCAGAAAACGTCCTACAATACTGATAATGTGGATATTTTCTGTCTGTCCCTTCACTCCCGGGATCAGACAGCAGATACCACGAATCACCATATCAATGTGTACTCCTGCACAGGATGCTTCTACAAGCTTGCTCATAATACGTTTATCTGTCAGAGAATTCATTTTCAAGCCAATATATGCCGGTTCTCCGGCCTTCGCATGCTCGATCTCCTCATCGATCATGGCAAGCACTTTGTTCTGAAGACATCTTGGTGCCACAAGAAGATACTCCATATCTTCAACGGTTTCTCCCATTGCCAGTGCCTGGAACACTCTGGCCGCCTCCATACCGATCTTCGGGTCCGCAGTCATCAGAGAAAGATCTGTATACAGACGAGCTGTTTTTTCATTGTAGTTTCCTGTTCCGATCTGTGTATAATATTCCACATTTCCATCTTTTTTCTTCATGATCTGGCAAAGCTTGGAATGTACCTTATAACCATCCAGACCGTAGATCACGTGACAGCCCGCATCCTCCAGGAGCCGGGACCATCCAATATTGTTTTCCTCATCAAAACGCGCCTTCAGCTCCACCAGAACGAAAACTTCCTTTCCGTTTTCTGCTGCTTCGATCAGAGCCTCCACAACCTTACTCTGTTTTGCCACACGGTAGAGTGTCATCTTAATGGAAACTACAGCCTCATCATTGGCAGCCTCATGAAGCATTGTAAGAAACGGCTTGATGCTTTCATATGGGTAGGAAAGAAAACGGTCCTTTTTCGCGATCTGGTCAAGGATCGGTTCGTGATTGTTAAACAGAGGAGACTTCTGAGGAATTCTTTTTTCATAAAAAAGCTCTGTTCTTTTTCTCAGGCCATCCTGGATCTGGAATACAAAAGAAAGATCCAGTGGTATATCTCCCCGGAATACATAATTCTTGTCCACTTCCAGATACTCGCAAAGTGTTTCAACAACATCTCCGTCCATTTCTCTTGACAGCTCCAGACGGATCGGTGCCAGTTTCTTTCTTGCCTTGATCAGTTCTACCATAAACTCACGGTAATCCAGATCTTCATCATAAAGAGCATCTGCGTCAATATCCGCATTTCTGGTAATACGAAGCAGGGACTTTGCCTTGATGTGATAGCCCTTGAAGATTTTTGAAACAAAGTGAAGGATCAGCTCTTCAGACAACATGTAGGTGCCGGTTTTTCCCGGAACCGGGATCAGACGCTGGATACCTGCACTGCTGCACGGAATGATACCCAGCTTTTCTTTTCCTTTTTTTGTTTCCAGAACTACTACCGCATAGATCTCCTTATTCCGGAGAAATGGAAACGGCTGTCTTTTTCCGACGATAGACGGAGAAATAACCGGAGCCACCTCTGCTTCAAAATAGCGGTCCAGATAATTGCGATCCTCTTTTTCGATCTTATGGAAATTCAGCATATGTATGCCGTATTGTTCCAGCTTTTCCATGATCTCTTCATAAACAACATCTCTTTTCCGGTTCAGCTTTTTTGTTCTGGCAAGGATCGCGTCCAGCTGTTCCTCCGGCGTCATATTGGTTTTATTTTCACGGATATCCTTTGCCAGAAGCATCTGATCCACCAGAGATCCCACACGTACCATGTAAAATTCATCCAGGTTGCTCTGATAGATAGACGCAAATGTGAGGCGTTCACACAGCGGATTTTCCGGATTCTCAGCCTCCTCAAGTACCCTTTCATTAAACTTCAGCCAGGATAATTCCCTGTTCATGTATATTGTATCTGCCATTTTTTCCTCCTGCGTCGCCATGTATTTTTCTTTTTCGGCCGACTTTGTCTGTATTTATCCGTATCATATCAAGCAGGCATCCAGATTTTGCCTGACTGCAGGTTCATGAATGCCTTTGCTTCACGGTTTGCATACAAGTATACTGATCGAATGTTTATTCAATAACAAGACTTTGTAAAATCCTGATAAAATTTTTTTTGAAATTAGGGGTTGCATTTTTGAATAATAGTGGTATAGTATTCATATACTTGATATGTAGTTTTGAATACTACATGTTATTTTATCAATTTCTACATTGCTATATCGTGAAACGTCACTATGATCCATCATTGATGAACTGATCATGAAGTTGTCCATATGATATAAACAGCAGTTTTTTTGCAGGAGGTGTTTTTATATGAAATTTAAATTAAAAGATCCGGGAAGTGCCATAACCCACGGAATCGGCATGCTTCTTGCCGTGGCCGGAGCCACTCCGCTGATCGTGAAGGCGGCCAGAAGCGCAGACGTTCTCCATGTTTTTGCAGTAAGTGTTTTTATCCTTACCATGATCCTTCTTTACCTGGCAAGCACACTTTACCATTCCGTAAACTCTACAGTCAAGGTGAACCGCCGTCTGAAAAAAATGGATCACATGATGATCTTTGTGATGATCGCCGGCAGCTACACTCCTGTATGCCTGATCGTTCTCCACGGACGCACCGGCTATATCCTCTGTGCCCTCGTATGGACCGTTGCCATCATCGGAATGATCCTCAAGGGCTGCTGGATCAACTGCCCGAAATGGCTTTCCTCTGTGATCTACATTGGAATGGGCTGGCTGTGTGTACTTGCTTTTGTTCCGATCTTCCACAATCTGCCCCGCGCAGGCTTCGGATGGCTCCTTGCCGGCGGTATCATCTATACCATCGGCGGTGTGATCTATGCTTTGAAGCTTCCGATCTTCAATGCGAAGCATAAGAATTTCGGTTCCCACGAAGTATTTCATGTTTTTGTGATGCTGGGAAGTGTGTGCCATTTTGTTGTAATGTATTTCTTCGTAGCCGGTATGGCAATCCACTGAGTTACTCTGTAGTCAGATGGATAAAAGCCTCCTCGAATATCTGCAAAACTTAAAGCCCCGGAATACGGGCAGACCTCAGGAAGTTGAAGTTATGACTTCTCTGAAGTTGCCTCGTGTTCCGGGGCTTCTTATTATACCTGATCCGGCCTGTGATCCCGATGATCTCAGCCGATGGTCAGTGTGGAAAGGCCACTGCAGTTAAAATATGCAAATGCACCTATAGTCTGAACGCTGTCCGCAATGTCAAGCTTTACAAGATTTTCGCAGTCTGCAAATGCATAAGGTCCGATGCTGGTAACGCCTTCCTCGATCCGGACCTCTGTTATCTGGTCGCGGTATCCATTCCAGGGGACTTCTTCCTCATTTTGCCATTCATTCATAGCTCCCTGTCCTGTGATCTCGAGAACTCCGTTTTCATCAAGGCTCCAGGATACGGTATTCTCCTCCGCTCCGCAAAAACCACTCTTTTCTCCTGCCGGATCGATTTCTGTTTCCATATCTTCCGATGCTGCGCTCTCCTCAAATGCTGCTTCCGGCTGATCTTCCTGATCATCCGGGAGCATTTCCTGCGGAATGTCCGCTTCTTCATTTTCCGGAAGCTCTATTTCTTCCGGTATTTCCGATGTATCTTGTGTCTCCGGATTATCCGGTGCCTCTGAAACGTCCGCTGTTTCCGTATCATCCGGTACTGCCGGTTCCTCTGACATGTCTGGTGTCTCTGAGATCTCAGATTTATTTTCCGGTTCTGCTTCGGAAATTTCTGCTGCATCCATTGCCGGAGCTTCTCCTGTTTCAATCCCTGTAATGGATTCTGCCGACAGATCCGTCACAGTATCCGATACAGCTTCTGCTGACTCCTCCGCACTGAATGTATCCGCCGCAAAAACACTTTCCATCCATATCCCGCAGGTCAGCATACTGACTGCTGTAAGCCCTGCAAGTATTTTTTTATTTATCCTCATTTCCATGCCTCTACTTTCTGATCCTTACTGCTTTTACCTTGCTCCAGGAAGAATAGTATTTCTTTGTTCCTGATTTTTTGTATGTGCGGATCCTTACATAATACGTTTTGTTTTTCTGAAGCTTTGTCAGCGTGTATTTCGTTTTGGATACTCCGGCCACTGTTTTTTTGCTGCCGGATCTGAAATTTTTGTTTACGGAATACTGGATCTCATATCCGGTCACGTATCGGTTTTTCTTCCATGTGATCTGCGCTTTTCTGCCGGACAGGTTCTTTGCTGTCGTCAGGGTGGTTCCTGCCGGATTCACTGTGACTGTAATACTCTTTGTGGCGGCATTATATCCTGCTGTGGCAGAAGAACGGATCGTGATCCTTGCACTGCCGGTGAATTTTGCCGCAATGGTGATCCTTCCTTGTTTGTCTACTTTTACAGATTTACTGCTGGAAGAATATTTCAGCTGAGCTTTTCCGGAAGCTTTTGCATTGATGCTGATCTTTCTGGCTTTTGCATACCAGGTCCGCCGGATATTGGATGCTTTGATGGTATTGCTGCGTTTCGTTACTTTGATGGTGCAGAATGTGGAACCGGAGGTATAATTGGTTCCCTTTGCAGCGTATGCCATGATCGCCGCGGTTCCTCCGCCTTTGATGGTTACTTTACCGGTGGATGGATCGACAGCTGCAACTTTCGGGTTGCTGGAACTGTAGGTTATGGTTCCATCTGTTGTTTTTTCAGACAGCACACAGAGGAATGGTTTTGTGCCGTATTTTACAGTTATTGTTTTTTTGTCAAATTTCAGGCTCGGCTCTGTCTGTTCGATGAGGAATCCTGCTTTATAGGTTCCGCTGTAATTTCCGGCTCCTGTGATCTCCAGTTCTGCATTTCCCGCATTGGTGTTATTGCTGCATTTTACGGTGTAATCTGTATTTTTCTGCAGTGTATAGTTTCCATCCATGATGACCATTTCCGGTGTTTTTTCGGTTCCGTCATAGGTGTATTTCTGCTCTGTGATCTTGATATCACACAGCGCAAGGCTTCGTTTTGCCGGACTGTTTGTTTTTGGATCCCATGGCACCCAGGTAATGTTTCCACCGTAATCCTGGAGAATATCCAGAGACCAGGTTTTGTCTGTGTATGGATAGTATACGGTTGCAGTTACATTTTTGAAGATGTTATTTCCGAGTTTCGGGCTGTTGCCGTAGAAATAGATATTCTGCAGATTTTTGCTGTCTGCAAATGCGTTGTCGCCTATTTCTGTTACGTTTTCTTTGATATTCAGATCCACCAGGTTTGTACAGTTACTGAATGCGCCCGGTTCGATCACAGTTGCATTTTCCGGAAGTGATTTTCGGATCTCAAAGGTTATTGTGGCTGTTCCTGTATAATCGCTGTCGGTTTTGGCGATCGCAGTGATCTTTGCTGTTCCTGGATTTACATTATCTGCGAAATATACCTGGTAGTCTTTTCCTTCTGTCAGTGTTTTTTCGTTGTAAGTGATGGTTACTGTCGGTGTTTTTTCGGTTCCATCATATACATAGGTCTGTTCTGACAACTGAATGCTGCAGGCTGACAGATCGATCTTCGCTTTTTCCAGTATCGGAAGCTGTCTGTATTCTTTGTGTGATGCATTTCTCCTGCAAACTCTTTCTGCCTGTCCCGGTTCTGTATAAGTTGCAGCCTTTATTGTTTTCCACTCTCCGTAATCATGGCCTAATGCCGCTGTTGTGGTCTGGGCTTTGAGTACGGTTCCGCAGACGCTGCAGTGACTTCCTTCGGTTTTTCCGGTTGTCTCACAGGTAGCTGCTACTGCTGCGTCTTTCACTACTTTGTGGCCTGTTGCTGCGATCGTTTCTGTGCGTGTTTTCTTGCAGCGGGTACAGGTGTAGGTCTTCGTTCCGGCTGCGGTACAGGTCGCTGCTTTTGTTACCTTTCCTCCGTCCCAGCTGTGGCCTAACGCTGCCACTGTGGTCTGGGCTTTGATCACTGTGTTGCAGACACTGCAATGACTTCCTTCTGTCTTTCCTGCGGTCTCGCAGGTGGCTGCTACCGCCGCGTCTTTTACCGCCTTGTGACCTGTGGCTGCGATCGTTTCTGTGCGTGTCTTTTTGCAGCGGGTACAAGTGTAGATCTTTGTTCCGGCTGTGGTGCAGGTCGCTGCTTTTGTTACTTTTCCACCGTCCCAGCTGTGGCCAAGCGCTGCTGTTGTGGTCTGGGCCTTTATTACTGTATTGCAGACGCTACAGTGACTTCCTTCGGTTTTTCCGGTTGTCTCACAGGTGGCTGCTACCGCTGCGTCTTTCACTGCTTTGTGACCTTCCTTAACAACAGTTCTTGTGCCGAGTTTCTTTAAAGTGCCGCCGCTTCCGGTGCCTGAATTATCAGCATACATCACCCAGATTTCCAGAGTATTATTTCCTTCCTTCAAGCTGCTTCCGGAAATCTTCACTTCATATGCCCTGGCATTCGGGATTGTCTGTGTAGTGGCATTCGCGGATGTAGTATAACTGATTCCATTTACCACATATTTAAAAAGTGAAATCTCTCTTGAACTGTCTCCGGCCCATCCTTTAAGGATAATCTCCTCACTGTCCTTACAGCTGATCTTCGCATTATCAGCCGGTGAAAGAATCTCGTCACCAGACTGTACTTCCTCCGAAGTATCATCATAAAATTCCACACTTACCGTATAAGACTTCTTTGTAACCCCATCCGGCGCTGTAAGCGTATATACAACCGGGCTGGTAAAATCATGCGTCGAACCATTCCAGAAGTCTGAAGAAAGTCCAGTTCCCATACCTGAGCCATAATCAATCGAAGGCTTCAATTTTGTAACATTCGTCCCCTTCGGCACCCGAAGAACGATCGTATCCTCCCCGATCGCACCGATAACATCCTGCTTCAGTCCAGGATTTTCCACCTTCTTAAGCACAAAACTGTAAAATGCAGCCTGATCAGAAGGAACCACATGGATCGTCACAGTCACCTGAATACTCTCCTGTGTCTCTGTATCGCTGATCTTATACTGTGAACTGTAATCTCCGGCTGACGCCGTAACAACACCCGTATAGCCAAAAGCATTATATTTTTCTCCGGGCAGATTCGTGCGATTCAATCCTGCCGGCAGCTTTTCCTCAATTACTGTAGTCGCATACGTTCCACTTCCACCAGTCACATTATCTGTGCACAGATACTGCGCCGCACTTTTTCCTACACTGACATACAAATCCAGTGCCGGTACAGTCAGCGGACTCCGCACCGTGATCGTCGATGACGCCACAACTACCGAGCCATACTCTGACGGCAGTTTATCCGTCGCATAAAATACGATCGTACTTCCGCTGTCATCACTTTCCAGAACCTTATCTGCTGCAACCGTTGTAAAGGATCCATTCTTTCCAAAAGCAACATGAACACCATATTTCTCCAGCTCATCCGCTTTAAATATCGGGGTCTGCGTCCCATCATTATATGTGATCTGCAGTTTCACACCGGACAGATCCAGCGTGTTCCCAACTGTAAACTGAGTTTTTGCCGGTGCTGCAAGCACGGAAAGCTTCTTTGCTTTTCTGGCTGTTACCGTAATACTTACCGGAATTTCTTTTCCAAAATAATTGAATATCACGGAGGTATCCTCAGACTTCAGCGGACCTGTTTTATCATAGGAAAAGCCACTGTAAATATATACATAACGTCCACCTATTGTGGCAAAAAAGCTGGCGCCTGAAGGATCAAACTTCTGGTTTTCACTGTATGTCGTCTTCGGATGACCGGAAAGCACAATACTTGTAATATCACTGGCAGATGGTTTTTCGACTGTCATCGACCAGCTGGTCTGTTTTCCCTTATAATTGATCGTCAGTTCCCTTGTCCCCGTTTCCGAATTTTCAAATCCGGCGATCATATCCTTCGTGATCGTTACTGATGTAGAATTATTAACAATAAGCCTTCCCCAATACGCCGGAACTTCTCCCACGTAACATTCTTTCGGTACACCGGAAACAGACAGCGATCTGATCGCCGATGCATCTGCACGTTCCGGCAGTCCATCCTTGGAAATCTGCCAGTCTCCGTCAAAGCTCCAGCCTTTATATGAGTTCGGATTCTTCATCTGCTCTGCTGTAAGAACACCACCTGTTGTAAGCGTCTGTTCCGTGTTTGTCCCAATGAGCGCTCCCTGGCCGTTTTTACCATAACAGTCCGAAACATGTCCATTCAGACCGATAGCAGAATTGAGTACATTTGCATTTACCTGTGCACAGATCTGACCTGTAACTGCTGTTCCGCCAGTCACGCGAAGCGTACCTGTAAAAGCACACTGTTTCACATATCCGCCCATGTTTCCAAACTGTTCGATCCGGCCGGCAATGCCTCCAAGGTAAACCTGATAAGAATTTCCGTTAGCCTGTGTGACAGAAAGATTTCCTCCTGCAACACATTTTTCAATAGTACCAATGTTTACTCCTGCGATACCACCAACATAGCTGTCTGTAGCTGTCATGGATATGGAAATATTTACTCCGGACGAACAGCCGCTGATAGTACCGGCCACCTCATTCTCTCCGACAATCCCGCCAAAAGCCGGATGGCTCATGGAACTGGTAGAGCCCATATGTCCTGTTACCGTTCCGGTTACCCTGCAATCCTGGATCTTACCGGTATTATACTGTGCCACAACACCATGGATATCATGACTGTCATAATCAAAATCCGCAACAATATTCAGATCCTTTATCGTTCCTGCATTCTGCTGGATCAGAGGCTTTTGGAGACCGGTTATTGTGAAACCGGCTCCGTCCAGCGTTCCACTGAAATACGATGCCGAAAAATTTGTCCTTCCGTCTGTACTGATATTTTTTGTCAGACGATAGTATGCTCCCTGGTTTGCCTGAATCAGATTAAGATCATCGATCGAAGATATCTTATATGGATTTGCAAACGTACCATCTCCCTCTGCCGGTGCAAGGGAAGAGCTTCTGCTTCCAATGATACGATAAACAATCCCTGCGGAGCCATCCGTCGGAACGGTAAACTTACCGTTCGACAGCTTCACCAGGATTGCCGATGCTGCCGGCAATGTATGGTTTTCATTGCTGTCCCCTGCATAAAACGGAAATGTCGCTGCCTTTGCCGCAGCAATGGTATCCCCGTAAAAGCTGTATTTACCGGAGCTCTCACCGGCTGCAACTGCCGTATAAAAATCCGCCATAAGCTCCTTAAAAGAAACTCCGGTTACTTTCTCCAGATATTGCTCACAGCTGAGAGAAGAAGCATCGATCGTATAAAACTTTGGAAGCACCTTCATAGGCTGATAGCTTCCTGCCATCCGGTCGATAACATATCTTACAAAAAGATACGGCATTCCATAGTCCTGTGCATTGTCATCCCGGTAATTCTCGTAGATCAGCGAAGATCCTGAACGGATGACCGTATTACTTCCAATACCATTCAGCCAGCCGCTGCTGTCCGTTCCTCCCCAGAGATAGTCCATGACAGCCACTGCAAGACCCTCATTCAGCCACGAATATCTGCCGGTACTCATAAATCCGGTTTTCAGCCAGAGGATTGCATGCTGTCCCTCATGAACAAGAAGGCCATTTCGCTTTGACATCTCCCCCGAAACATAAGAGGATGCTGACGGTGTGTTGATATGGATTGCTGTGATCCCTTCATCATACATATACATACCGCTGGCGCTGCTTAAAGACTCCAGCAGGATCGACAGCTTGCCTGAGCCATCCTGTGCCGGAAAATCACCTGCACAGAGCTGGTTAAGGATACGGTAAGGCTGACCATCGTAGACAGCTGCCATATCCGCAGCAATCAGAGATGTTTTCCCTGCGGTATCGTAATCTGCCTTCAGGGTCTCATCCATCCACACATAGCAGTGTTCCCCAACTCCGATGCATACATATGTTTTTCCATATGTATCATGGCCGTTAGTTCTATAGATGTACTTTTTTTCACCTACCTGATAGGTGGTCGCCGCAGCCTGTACAGCAGTCAGCATCGGTTGGTCATCCTGCATGTATGCCTGCAGCTGATCATCCTCCAAACTCTGTACCTGCCCCACATCTGCTGCCTCTCCCGCAGTTCCCTCTGTTGCCGCCTGCGCCGATGCATTGCTTCCACCCTGCACGACTGCATAATCTTCTGCTTCAGAGTCCGCCGCCTGTGCCGATGTCCCGTCAAACTGCAAGGTTCCCGTATTTCCGGGATTTGTGGTATCTGTGTTAATGATAACTGCATATTCCCCGGAAAATGTTTCTCCTGGCTTACCCTCCTGAACTGCTGCAAAAACCTCTGTTCCGCAAAATAACCCCAGAAACAGAAAACAGCACATAAGCCGGAGACAAAAATCTTTTGTCTTTTTCATCCTCTTTCCTTTCCTCTTCTCAGCTGACTGAGTTCTTTGATTTTTGTGTTTATTCTACCATGTTCACAATATTCACACAATTCCAAATATTTGATTTTTATTATCATAAAGCGTCTTTTTCTGCCTCCGTTGCAGCTGCCCGCCTGCCGTGTATACAAAAAGAGCGATAAGCTCTGATATTGGTATCGTGCAGAACTTTTCGCTCTTATTGAACTACTCTTATTGATATTCAGCATGACTGCCTTCAGCTCCAGTGACGGGTCTGCATCCGGAATTGAAAAGATTTCCGACAGTTTCAGAACTTCATCAACTCCAGCTTCTTCTCCCTGGTCAGCTGCTTGATCCGGTACTCCCGGCTCATGGCCTCCTCCTTTGTGGCAAAGCCTTCGTAATACACCAGCTTCACCGGCCTTTTGGCCCGGGTATATTTGGCGCCTGCTTTGCCTTCATTATGGGCTTTCATCCGCCTGGCAAGGCAGTTTGTCCAGCCGGTGTAGAGCGTGCCGTCCGCACACTGCACGATGTATGTATAGTTCATAGCAGTCTCCTCTTCTATAAAAAATTTATGCAATACAATGCCAAATGCCAGTACATCTTCAGTAACATCAACCCTGATATTTGCCTTCCTGTAAAACAAATATCTGAACACTTTTCTGGACAGTGTGATCTGTCTTCCGTGATATTTCCTCTCCTGTAAAACAAACATCCAGTCGGCCGCATTCTTTCTATGTAAAGACAGCCACCAACATTTCTTCAGCAGCCGTCCTTCTATCCTCAAGCAGCCGGCACAATTCATGTATTTCACTTACATCAAAAAAATAAAAGCAGGTCGGGATTCCGGCTGCGGATTTTCCCACCTGCTTTATTATACGGTCATTTCTTATTTCTGTGAATATGGAATTCACTGCATAGCTGCTCTATAGGTATTCGTATTCTGATCTTGCTGTATTTCACGATCAATAAGCTCTGCCTACTCCATCACATAATTCTTCAGCACATAAATCTTCCCATCACACTCCACAGCCTCCACCTTCACAGTCTGCTCATCCGTTTCCGGATAATACCTGGTAGAAAAAACAATTTCTCCACCATTCACATAGATTTCCACTGCTGTGGTATCTGCAAGGATTCTGAAAGCTTCAACCTTACCGGACGGAACATGCGCCTTACGTACTTTACGTCCGGCACCGGCCTTCTCGGAGAGAGTTAAGATCACATCTCCGTCCTGATATTCCAGGAAGAGATTTTCCCCAAGGCTCACTTTACCCTGCTCACCTTTTACCTGAACATCCAGATCAAACGGTCCATTCACCGGAATCTCCGCACTGGAACCGCTGACAGAAACGCCAGTCTTTCTCAGCCCGTTCAGTTCTTCCACCGGATACTGATAAAGCATTCCGTTTTTATACGTAACTTCCCTTGGAACAGTCAGGCAATGCTGCCAGCCTTCGCTCTCTGCTGTAGGATTCACATACTCCTCATCTGCATCCGGCATTCCCATCCAGCCGATCAGGATCCGTCTGCCCTTTCCATCCTGGAATGTCTGGGGTGCATAGAAATCAAAGCCGTGGTCCCATTCCCGGAAAGCTTTTTCCTCCGGCTTTCCATCCTTCAGGATAAAGTATCCGGACTGATAGATGTTCTGAAAACGGAACTCTTCTCTGGTCAGTCCCTGGGGAGATACAGAAAGCACCTCCTGTCCCTCAAGAGTGAAAAAATCCGGGCACTCCCACATGTATCCGAATGCCTTTTCTGTAGTAAGCTCACTGTCAAATTTCCAGTTCTTCAGATCTTCGGATCTGTAAAAAAGTACGGCGCCCTGGTCGCTTTTCTGACGGCCGCCAAGGATCATCCGGTACTCTTCCCCCTCCTTCCAGACCTTCGGGTCACGGATGTGGCAGGTGTAATTCTCCGGATAATCCTCACAGGAAACTGCAACCTCCTTTGTTCCGAAATGAAGGCCGTCCGCACTCTCCACATGAAGAGTGCTGGACTGTCTTCCGTTATTGATATAATCATAATCTCCATCCATCTTGATGTTTCCTGTGTAGAAAAGATGAAGCTTATCTTTCTCCGCAATCGCAGAGCCTGAGTAAACACCATGACAGTCATAAATGCTGTCCGGCAGAAGCGGAACCCCTTCATATCTCCAGCTGATCATATCTTCACTGGAGTAATGTCCCCAGAATTTCAGTCCACCGTTGGCCTCAAACGGAGAATACTGGAAAAACACATGATATCTTCCCTTGTACCAGCATAATCCGTTCGGGTCATTGAGCCATCCCACAGGCGGCATCAGATGATGGGTCAAACGGTTTGTCTGCATCGTCCTATCAACTGCTGCCGTTTCCTCGATTTTTCGCACTTCCTCTGCAAGGACCTTGGTCAGAGAACTCATTTTATTTTACCTCCAGTACTTCAGAACCATTATTTACTGTTCCTTCTGCAAGCATTTTTACTTCTTCATAATCATCGGTATTGGTTACGATCAGCGGTGTGGTCACATCATAGCCGGCTGCCTTAATAGCATCCATATCAAAGGTGATCAGTGTCTGGCCTTTTTTGACCACGTCACCGTCCTTTACATGAGCGGTGTAGAATTTACCGCCAAGCTCAACAGTGTCAACGCCGATATGGATCAGCAGCTCCAGACCACTTTCTGTTGCAAGCCCGATGGCATGCTTTGTGTCAAAAATTGTAGAAACCGTAGCGTCACAGGGTGCTTTTACTTCACCTTTGGACGGAATCACTGCCATGCCCCTTCCAAGGACTTCAGATGCAAAGGTTGCATCCTTTACTTCTGAAAGCGGGATCGCAGTTCCCTCAAGCGGGCTGTAGAGGGTCTGTGCACCTGTCTCTGAAGTTTTCTCCTGGGCAATTTCTGCCGGAGCATCTGATTTTTTCTCTGCTTCAATATTTTTTTCAGCTGTTTCCTGTACCTCATCCTTATATCCGAACATCCAAGTAAGCACAAAAGCCACACCAAATGCGATGGCAAACATCAGGATATAACCAACTGGATTATTCAGGCACAGCAGGATTCCGAAGATACCGGTAACACCTGTTCCTGTGGCACCAAGACTGCTAATGGAGGCAAAAAGTGCTCCGCATGCACCACCCAGGCAGCCCATGATAAACGGCTTTCCGAAGCGGAGGTTTACACCGAAGATTGCCGGCTCTGTGATTCCCATGCATGCGCTTAAGGCAGAAGGAACAGCCATGGATTTGATCTTCTGATTTCTGGATTTCAGGCCTACAGCAAGAGCTGCACCACCCTGTGCAATGTTAGCTGCAGATGCAAGTGGCAGCCAGTAGGTAACGCCGAATTTGGCCAGCTGTCCAAGGTCAATGATAGTGTACATGTGATGAACACCAGCAACAATAGTCGGTGCATAAAAGGCACCCATGATAAAGCTTCCGATTCCAAATGGCAGTGCGATCAGCCACTGGATCCCATCCAGAAGTCCGTTCTCAACTGTTACGAAGATCGGTCCGATAATGGAAAGTGTAAGATAGCCGGTTACAAAAACACTGACAAGCGGTGTTACAAAAAGATCGAACATTGCAGGTACGACTTTATGAAGTCTCTTCTCAATCTGTGCCAGTACCCAGACTGCAATGATAACCGGGATTACATGTCCCTGATATCCAACCATGTCAATGGAGTAAAGTCCGAACCATACTTTCTGTGTGGCCTGTACGCCTTCCGTGGCAACTGTCCAGGCGTTCTGCAGATTCGGATGAATCATGATCATACCGATAACCGCACCAAGGTAAGGGTTGGCGCCGAATACTTTTGCACCACTGTAAGCGATGAGGATCGGCAGGAATGTGTACGCTGTGTTACTGAAAAGCTGTGCAAATACATAAATGGAACCATTGGTGTTAATATTCAGGAAGCCGTTGTTTACCATAAAGTTCAGGGCTTCCATGATTCCCATCAAAAATCCGCTTGCTACGATAGCTGGGATGATCGGGACAAAAATATCTCCCAGTGTCTTGATCAGTCTCTGTATCGGATTAGCCTTGGATGCTGCCACCTTCTTAAGCTCATCCTTACTACTCTCTGATATTCCGGCGATCTGGATAAATTCATCATAAACCTTGTTTACAACTCCTGTTCCCAGGATGATCTGCATCTGTCCCTGTGCGAAAAACACGCCCTTCACACCGTCGATGTTCTCTATATATTCCTTATCCGCCTTGTCATTATCCGCAATGACCAGACGAAGCCTTGTTGCACAGTGCGCCGCGGAAATGATGTTTTCTTTCTTTCCTACATGATCATAGATTTCCTGTGCTGTCTTTCTGTAATCCATGTCCTTCCTCCTTTTCTGCTACTGTTCCCGGACAGTCATCTCTTTCTTCTTTCCCTTTCTTCGGATCAGATCTGTCTGTTCTTTCTTCAGCTTCCCGGGATTTATTATCTCTGATCCATTGTTTTTCATTTATTTATGAGATTGATTTCATACATCCATTCATACAAGGGACGGTAATTTTTCCATTTTTTAAGCTTTTTGATGATTTCAGCACTTTTCAATGGTATGTTTTATGTTATTGCTTGTGTTCTTATGTGGAATCGTTCTCACATCTTACTTGTATTATAACTACTGCATTATTATTTGTAAATCCGCAACATCGCACAAATTTCTTCAGTCAAAATTGTACATATTCCATAAGAACAGATGCAAAACAGACAAACCAGTCAGGACATCGCAGAAAAAATCTGGCATTTTTCTGTGTTTGCTCAGCCATAACACAGCACCACACCAAAAGAAGCAGGTCTTTTTCTCCCAAAAGATCTGCTCCTGTTCCACAATAACTTATAATTTCTTCCTCTGTCTGCGAGGATATTCTCTGTTACCTGTGAGATTCCCGTTCCACAAGCTCACATCCCATTTTTATTTCCTTGCTGATCCCGGTATCGTTCTCAATAAGATCAGCCAGCATGGCTGCTGCCTCCATTCCGCTGGTCTTATAATAAAAATGTACCGTTGTCAGCTTCGGTTCCACGATCTTACCCGGAACTCCATCCCCAATCCCTGCGATCTGAACATCCTCGGGAATGCGAAGCCCGATCTCCTTCAAATAAGTCATGGCTCCCACCGCCATAGTATCCGTAGCACACACAAGAGAATCTATGGAAGGCTCCTCCTCAAAAAGCTCCTTCGCCATCTCATACCCGGAATCCATGGTAAAGCTTCCGATCTTCATCCTCTCCGGCACGACCTCCAGCTTAGCTTTATGGATAGCATCCATAAAACCCTTTTTCCTGCAGGCACCAACTGCCTCGTCCTTATCTGTAACGCCGATATAGGCAAACTTTTTCCCCTTCTCCGCCAGCTTCTCCGTGACCTGAAAAGCTGCTTTATGATCATCCTGATAAATACATGGATATCCGTCCAGATGCTGTCCCAGGATCACGATCGGTACCTTATAATCCTTCAGCATCTGTTTATGCTTTCTGGTAAACATGGTAGCAATAAAAACCACTCCGTCCACCTGACGTTCTTTAAACAGAGAAAGGTATTTCAGCTCTTCTTCCACATCATTATTGGTATTGGCCAGAATAAGCTGATATCCTCTCCGTGTAAGAATATCACTGATCCCTGTCACCTCACGGCTTATGGTATCTGAATTGATCTTTGGAAGGATGACACCGATGAGACTGGTTTTTTTGGTCCGCAGTGTCTGTGCCTGGGAGGATGGCTGATATCCTGTCTCCTGGATCACCCTGCGGATGACTTCCTTTTTTTCACTGCTGACATATCCATTATTCAGATATCTGGATACCGTAGCTCTGGAAACTCCGGCAAGCCTGGCTATTTCATTAATGTTCATAACTTATGTACCTCTTCTTTTGTCCTGTTATATCTGTCCTTGTATGCATATTTATAATATAGATTATACACGGTTTCTTTCCGGTAAAAAAGATTCTTTTCCTATGTAAATGGAAATTTTTATTACTGCTCACTCCGTTCTCACTAATACGCTTCACAACGCAGAGAATACGGGATGCATATATCTCCCATCCCGTATCCTCCATACTCTGTTTCTAAAAATCTCCCCGGCATATCTGTTTTTCGGTTTTCCCTGTCATTCCAGATATTCAAACGGATCTACCGGCACGCCATCCTTTTTCATTGCAAAATAAAGATTCGGGCCTTCTACAGAATAATATTTGGTAGGTGCGCTGATATTTCCGATCACTTCGCCCTCCTTTACTGTGTCACCTTCTGCCACAGTAAGGTCCTTCAGCTGCCCATATACTGCCTGATAACCATTTCCCAGCTCCATAGTCACAGTCGTTCCCGTACAGGCATCCTGTACAACAGAAAGCACCTGGCCATCTGCCGCCGCATACACCGGCGCATCCTCCACTGCCTGCAAAGCAATGGCAGAGCTCACACGATACTGATCCAAAGTCGGATAATATACGGTTTCATCCATATTGTAATCCACAAGAACCGTTCCTCTGACCGGCCATTCCATAATGGAATCCTCCGTAAAATCCAAAGCCTGTGCCGCAATTCCGACAGCTGAGGTCTCTGCGGTATCTGTGGAAGCTCCAGCTCCGTTATTCACCGCTCCCTCTGCCGATGTATTTCCGGCATTATCTGCTGTATTTCCAGTGCCATCTGTGCGGCTTCTGTCTGCACCTGCTGCCGCAGACACGCTCCTATCCTCCGTACCACTTCCATTATCTGCATCTGCCGCTGCATTTTCGGCTGTACCACTTCCTGCAGTCTCACGGATGCTTCCTGTCACTCCATCTGCTCCGGCTTCTGAAGCTCCTGACAGACCTGCTTCATCTCCGGTTTCTCCATCAGAGATCTCATCCTGTGCTGCATCCTGCCAGCCATCTCCGGCAGCTGCCGCATCCTCTGCGTTTTCCCCGTCCGAAAGCTCTTCTTCCAGCCCGGTCTCTTCTACCTGTACAGAATTTTCCTCCTGGGGATTTTCTGCGATGGGCTTTGTTCCAAGCTGATAAACAGTAATCCCAAGTGCCGCCACTGCTGCCAGAACACCTCCGTTGATAATACCTCTCACGATTTTACTTTTCATATTCTTTCCACCTCTGTCTGATATGTTCATTTTCAGTAACAGAAAAAGCAGTAAAGCTGCCGTTTCGGTCACCATTTCTATATCTATAGAGTGTCCAGAATATGGCTGTCTATTCATTTTTTGAATATTTTTTTATCAGACGTTGCTTCGGATGCCTGACTTTCTTTAATCCTCAGCTTTCAGCTCCATCTCCGGAAAATATTTTTTCAGGATCTCCTCCGCACTGCTTCCGTTTTTTGCCATCTCATTTCCACCAAACTGGGAAAATCCCACACCATGACCGCTACCACGCACTCGCAGATAATAAATATCATCCTTTTTCTTCAAACTGAAATTCGCGGATTCCAGTCCCATTCCCGCTGCAAAGCTTTCTCCCTCCAGAAGTGTTTCCCCAATCGTAAGCTCTGTCACATAACCGGCACTGTCCCGTTTTTTGATCTTCAGCTCCCCGGAAAGCTGCCCCGCAGGAATTTCCACGATTTTTATATGATCCGGAGATTTTTTGTCCTCACTGCTATCTGCCGATTTCAGATATGTATACGCCTCATCATGAAAAGCCTCTTCCCCGCTGCGGGTTTTCCCTGCGCTTCTCTTATGCCAGGGAGTCAGCCTCACTTTTCCTTCATATGTAAGTACCTGTCCATCCGTCTCTTTTTCTGCCTGCTCATAGATCTGCCTTTTTTCTGCAAAAAAATATCTCCAGACTTCCTCTGTACTTCCGTTTTCCCTCAGGATCTCTGCCAGATTTTTCCCCTCGCCCAGCCACCTTTGAATATTCGACCGTGCGATCACAGTCTGCGCTTTTATGGTTTCTTTTTTCATATCCGGGGAAATCTGCGAAAAAACAATGACCGGGAGATATTCTTCCATATCCGGCACCCTCTCTGCCAGGACCCTGTCCGGTCCATTAATGGTTGCCGCCGAAAAATAAGGAAGAACAATTGCTAAAAACACCAGACAATATCGAAGAAGCGCATATTTTTTCATAAAAACACCATAAGCGTTCTTTTTCCTAATATATGTTCTTTTGCCAAAAATTATTATTTGCTGTATACTATAGCAGTTCTATGAATCAATGCATCAAAAAAAGTTATTCCGAACATGCTGCAGTAATTTATGGAAATGCTATGTATCAATCCAAAAAGTATCTGCAGCGATCAGTCCTGCTCACCGCTTATTGCTTGCCACGAATGGAGGTATCACACACCATGCTTGCCATCTTTCTCGCACCATTATATATTCTCATTAATATTTATATCGTCCGCTGGATGATTTTGTGGATGGGTGCCTGCACTCATTTTTTCCAGACCTTTGCGTTCCGGGCATGCTTTGCAGGTGTTTATATTTTTCTGTCCACTTCTCTTCTGACCTGTTTTCTCATCCGGAAGCCCCCTGCGCTCCATCGCTTCCTGAAAAATACGGCAAATTATTTTCAGGGAACATTTCTTTACATCCTGATCGTAATCGTAACTACAGATCTCTGCAGACTGATCCTGAAGCATACGCTTCATCCGGCCTGGATGTATTCCCGGAAAGCCTTCGTAGTCACAGGCGCTGTCTGCACCCTTCTGATCATTGGTGTCAGTCTCTATGGGATTTTTAATCAGTGGAACATTAAGACAAAAACTTATGATGTGAAAATAGACAAGCAGGTGAAGGGAATGAACTCCCTGAAGATTGTCCTGCTCGCAGACATTCATTTCGGTTACAGTATCGGAGAAAAACATGCCGGGCTTC
The DNA here is from genome assembly GCF_023669475.1 of Blautia sp. MB18-30. Classification (NCBI taxonomy): domain Bacteria; kingdom Bacillati; phylum Bacillota; class Clostridia; order Lachnospirales; family Lachnospiraceae; genus Blautia; species Blautia sp. MB18-30. The sequence goes on from NZ_JAMOYY010000003.1 coordinate 154,678, forward strand.
TTGTAAAAAAGATCAACGCCGAATATCCGGATCTGATCTGTATTGCCGGCGATATTTTTGATAACGAATATGAAGGGATCAAAAACCCGAAAAAAACAGCGGCCATTCTCCGTTCGCTGAAATCCAGATACGGCGTTTATGCCTGTTGGGGCAACCATGATCTCAGCGAACCGATTCTGGCCGGTTTTACCTTCCGCAATGCAAAAAAAGATTATGATGATCCCAGAATGCGGAATTTTCTGGAATCTGCCAACATCCGGCTTCTCGATGACGAAACCGTCCTCATAGATAAACGGTTTTATCTGACAGGCCGTAAGGATCCTTCACGCTGCCGAAAAATGTCCGACACCCGTAAGGATCCTGACCAGCTTACAGCCTACCTTGACAAAACACTCCCGATTATTTTTATGGATCATCAGCCCGGTCAGCTGGATGAAGTGGCAGCCGCAGGCGCAGACCTTGATCTCTGCGGCCATACTCATGACGGCCAGCTGTTCCCTCTGAACATCATCACCGGCCTGGTCTGGGAAAATTCCTGCGGCTACCTGAAAAAGGGGACTATGCACAACATCGTTACCTCCGGTGCCGGCATATGGGGCCCGAATATGCGTACTGCCACAAACAGCGAGATCTGTTCGATCACAGTACATTTTTATCCTGCCAGACCTAACTCCTCTGATCCCTCATAAATATCTTCCACCGGCAGCTCCTCCGCACTCTCACTATCCTCTTCTGTTCCGTCATTTTCTTCTTCCGTTTCAGAGTCCTTCGGAAACTCAATTACTTCAGCCGTATCACCACTTTCTGATATCTCCGGCTCTTCACTGGAATCATCAAATATCTCTTCCTCAGTATTATCGTCCGTCTTTCCTTCTTCAGAACTCATATTGAGTTCCTCGCTGCTCTCTTCTTCAGCTTTCTTTTCACTGTTTCGGATGATCGCAAGGGCTTCTGTTTCTGAAATAATGCCTGAATTATCTTCCATTGCATTTGCTTCCGGCACTTCATAATCATATACAAAGGTATTGACTGGCATAAGCTTGTTTGACTGTACATCATAGTCAAATACATGCCACAGGTATCCTTCCCTGTTAACCGGTACATTTGCCTGGTAGATCTGTTTTCCACCCCGGTAAACGGTTACTTTGGCTGACGAAGCAGATAATTCTGTACTCGCATCATCTTCACCGTTTGTATAATCGTATACATAAAAGCTATATTTTCTTCCGGTGAAGCCTTTGTATATGGTTGTTGTTTCCGGTCCATAGCTGCTTGTATCATCCAGATCCAGATTTGCTATTACATCTCCATCCTCTGAATATGCATTTTTATCCCTGTAGTATACATGGAAGTAGTCATCTCCGTTTTCATCAGCAGGTCCCAGCAGATGAGAATCCAGGTCTCGCGGAGTTTCTCCCCATGTAAGCACGATCTGAAGAAGTCCCTCATCTCCTGCACTGATATTGGTCGGTGACATTGTTACATCACGTTCACTGCATGCATTTGCCTGAACTACAACATTGATATGAGCAGAAACAAAATCTTCATTGCTTGCATTCAGCGTATAGTTTCCGGCTGGCACGGTCAACGTATAGGTTCCATCTGCTGATACGCCTTCTTTCACAGTCTCTCCGATCACATTATCCCAGCCCTTACGTAATTCATAAGTTACATTTTCTATATTTCCACCGGTCATGGAATGAATAAATCTTCCACTCAGCTCACCATCTCCGGCTTCTGCTCTGGATACCATCAGGAAAGATTCTGCGTATGTGATCTGGTTCGCTGATACTTCCATGGAACTGCTCTCATATTTCTGGTAACCGGTTGCTGTGACAACAATTTTGTAGACTCCTTCATCAAGATCATTAAATGAATAAGTTCCATCTTCTTTCGTGAAAGTTTTTTCAACCTTGACTGTTCCGGAATATGCTTCCACGCTAGCATTTTTTACAGGAGCTTTGCTGTTTGAATCCAAAACGCTTCCCTCAATGCTTCCGGCTCCGACTGTACATTTATCCACCAGTGTTCCATTTTCAAAATGAACCTTCAATTTTAGTGGATTATCGTCATCATCAGACAGAAAATCCTTGGACAACGTATAATGCCATACCATTTTCAGGAACTTTCCGACCACCGTATCCGGATTCAACTCACCCGCTGCGTAAATATAGGTTCTTACATCAGAACAAAGCACATTTCCGGCATCACGAACTGTATAGGATACGCTTGCCTTTGCCGCAGGTCCTACCTTAATATCAATTCCTGCCAGATCCCATGTCTCCAATGCAGTCAGATTTAATCCAAACTGAAGACCGCATTTCGCAGATCCTTCTATTGTGACCGGTGTTAAAGTCTGACTGAAATCATGGATAAATCTTCCATTTCCATCTTTGAATTCATATCCGCCAGTTGCTTCAACGGAATATTTCACAACAAACTGCCCGGACACATCATAAAACAGAGAAACCACCAGATCTGCAGAAAGACCAGTTGTCCCAAGCTTTATAGGAACTCGTCCCAGTTCAAGTACATCGCTGACTGTTTCCATAGTTCCACTTGCATGTTTGATCTGCTGCTCTGAATTCACGCCACTTATATAAAGTCCGCCTTCGAAATCAGCTTTTCCTGTAACTGACGCAATAAAATGCCTTACCTCTATCTTTCCCCAGCTAAATCCGGCATCCAGCTTACAGCTTACATCCGGAATCGTAACAGCAACAGAACCGGATAGCTTCACCTTATCATTAAATTTATGATTAAGATCAAATTTCAATTTACCTGGAACCGGAATACTTCCGCCGAGAGTAAGTCCTCCTGCCGGCACCTCACTTGAATTTTCCGGAATATACTCATATTGAACACCCTCTGCAGTTACCTGCATATTTTCCGGATCTGCAATTCCTGCACCTTCAAAATCAATTGATTTGTAAACCTCTGAAATATCATCCGGTTTGCCGGCCTTAATGATCAGACGTCCCTGTCCGTCCTTTGTGATATTCTGGACTTTTAATGCAATATCTGTATCTGTTCCCATTTCCTTTGCAGAAAACAGTACAACCTTTCCGGTTTCCAGATTTTTATAAGCATTTCCATCTTTTACTGTGATCGTATACGTTCCGTCACTATTCTGGACAACATTGTATATATTTTTGGAAGTATCTTTGACTTCAACTACATTTGTTGCATAGGTAACCTTGCTGTCATAATTCTCATCAATTACTGAGTCCTCAGTGATCTGGTCGATAGCTTTTAAGATCTGAGCTGCATCATTTCCGTTAATTGCCTTCTCCGGTTCAAAGGTATCTCCATTCAGAGACAGCATATTCTTTTTCAGTGCAATAGCTACAACATTTTTATACCTGATCTGAGCCGCATCTGCACATGTCGGTTCTTCATCCGTAGTTTCATATCCCATAAGCATTACTGCTGTATATGCGGCAAACTCTCTTGTTGCATATTCGTCAGGATAAAAATATGGAACATCCTGCTCATCGGTTTCATCGGGAATGATTCCCATAGTTTTTGCAATTTCTGCTGCGATTCCATTTTCATTTTCTCTGGTATCAGCATAATAATAATTTTTGCTGTCAAACTGCTCTTCATACTTGCAGCCAACTTTATCCAGAAGAAGTTTTACCCATTCACCTCTGGTGTATTCATGTCCGGAATCCTGCACGTATTTTTTCGTAACAAAAATCCTTGCAAAGATTTTTATTCCTTTTACTTTGGCAACAATCGATGTATTTCCCTCTCCGACCGCCTGGACAACACCTGTTTTTGTTACTGTTGCAATTTTCTGATCAGCAGATGACCAGCTTACTTTAACACCTTTTTCCTTAAAACCAAGCTGGATACTTTCCCCTTCTTCCAGAGTAGCTTTTTGATTTTTCAGTGTTGGTTTCACAACTGTTATCTTACATCGATATGTTCTCTTCTTAGAATCTTTAAAGGTTACTGTACATGTTCCTGTTCCTGTTACAGAAACCGTACCATCTTTTTTTACCTTGGCAACCTTTGTATTTGAACTTGAGGCAGCTTTGATCACATCACCCTTTATCGAAAGTTTCCTGGATGTATTCGCTGTTCCCCATACAAATTTTAAGCTCTTTGCAGACAGATAAGGATTTTTTACAGTAACCTTACAGGTATATACTTTTTTTCCTATTTTAGCTTTAACCACGGTTGTTCCGGTTTTTACTGCTGTTATTTTTCCCTTAGAGCTGACTTTAACGATTTTTTTATTGGCAGAACTCCATACCGTCTTTCCCGAAACACCGTTTACTTTTAACTGCAGACTTTTTCCCTTTACATACAATACGGCTTTTTTCACTGACATTCCCGGGCTTTTTACTGTAACCTTACAGGTTAATGTCTTTTTGGCAATTCTGGCCTTTACTGTTGCGGTTCCGGTCTTCACAGCCGTTATCTTTCCCTTTGACGAAACCTTTACAACTTTATTATTGGAAGAAGACCATTTCACGGCTTTCTTCCAGTTTACAACCTTTAACTGTGATGTTTTTCCCACGTACAAAACCTTTTTTGTACTGTTCAGTCTGGGATTTGCAGCTGCATTTGCTGGCATGCTGATTCCTAAGATCAACATCAGGATCAGCATCAGCGGCAGCAATTTTTTTGATGCACTTTTTCTCTTCATAAGCACTTTTCCCTTCTGCTGTACTATGCTATAATGTTCATCAATTATAAATTTTCGAGATCATTCGAAATCATTTATAATTAATCCCCCGTAAATTATCAGACTATCAACCAAGAAAGGAGAAAAATCATGAGTGTCACCGTAAATCCAAAAGCACGCCAAATTTTACCGGTTATTCTGGGCTGCTGCGTAATCGGAACTGTTTTTTTTCTGGCAATAACTATCTGTTCCGCCATAAAATATCATGATTACGTACCTGTAGATGCTGTTATATCATCTGTCAGCCGCTCAAATAATCCTAACAAGCCTCATAGTTCCAATTATCATAACTATGTGAAGTACTCTTACACCTACAAGGAACAAAACTACACAGCTGACCGAATCGAGTTTTTACGCCTCGGCAAAGCCCCCGGAAAGCATGTTCAGATTAAATGTGATCCGCAGAATCCAAACCAGATCCAGAATATCTATTCTATGACCATCTGTATTGTCTTCCTAGTAATCCTGCTCATAACAGATTTCCTGCTCATTCTTATGATAAAGTCTTAATACTGTACAGCTATGCTCTAATTATATAACATTTTTATCTCTTGAACTTTGTCAAATTTGTCGCAAAGTGAACATTTTTTGTCGAAAATGTCCATAATATTTTTTTATCGCATTGACATACTCCTATCATTGAAATCCTACTCGATGGCTCTGCTGATTCGTTCGTCAGTAAGTAATTTTCTATGATATAAAAAAGACGGTTACGCTGAATCACAACGTAACCGTCTTCCACAGATATAAAACAAAATTCCCACCTACTGCCTTGAGCAATAAATGGGAATTTATCTGATCCACTTAAAAAGTGAGGCATCGGGGATTCGAACCCCGGACAACTTGATTAAAAGTCAAGTGCTCTACCGACTGAGCTAATACCCCATATTAAATTAATTAATACTCAGGCTTTTTCTAACCAGCCGTTTGTATGTTTTACATTAAAACATGCCCAGAGCCGGAATCGAACCAGCGACACGAGGATTTTCAGTCCTCTGCTCTACCAACTGAGCTATCTGGGCATAAGTAGCGGGGACAGGATTTGAACCTATGACCTTCGGGTTATGAGCCCGACGAGCTTCCAGACTGCTCCACCCCGCGTTATTAAATGTTAAAAGCCGATGATCGGACTCGAACCGATAACCTGCTGATTACAAATCAGCTGCTCTGCCAATTGAGCCACATCGGCATTTAAGTGGATGGAGAAGGATTCGAACCTTCGAAGGCGGTGCCAACAGATTTACAGTCTGCCCCCTTTGGCCACTCGGGAATCCATCCATAATCTATGGGACCTATAGGGCTCGAACCTATGACCCTCTGCTTGTAAGGCAGATGCTCTCCCAGCTGAGCTAAGATCCCATATTTAATTCGTTACAGCTAAGCTGTAACGACCCAGAAGAGACTCGAACTCTCGACCTCCGCCGTGACAGGGCGGCGCTCTAACCAACTGAGCCACTGGGCCATTTTAAGGTTTGTACCTTAAAAACTACATACATGCTTGTTGATCGTTAATCAAACTCTTTGAATCAATTCTTAACCTGCGTTTCTTGGTCAAGCCCTCACCCGATTAGTAACAGTCAGCTCCATGTGTTACCACACTTCCACCTCTGCCCTATCTACCTCGTCGTCTTCAAGGGGGTTTACTTCA
>NZ_JAMOYY010000040.1:0-26019 GCF_023669475.1 Blautia sp. MB18-30
GGTCGCATTTTCAATGCGGGAATATGCAGGGGGAAGGCCATCTCAGAGTTCCGTAGCCCGAAGGCCCTCCCCCTGCACCCCCACCCTCTTGGGCACGGAAGGAGTTCTGCGTTGTTGTGTGTGCTGTGTTGTTGACTTTTGTCTGTATGCTGCGGTACTCAGAATGGAACGTTGTGCCGATCTGGTTTCTGTATTCTTCGGTACTTATAGTGGTACGCTGGGCCGATCTGGTCCCTGTATTCTTCGATATTTATGGTGGTACGCTGGGCCGATCTGGTCCCTGTATTCTTCGATATTTATGGTGGTACGCTGAGCCGGGCTGCTGCGGAGGAGGGGTGATTACTACTTGGGCTGCGGGAGATGGCGTTATTGCGGCAGAGCCTGCTGTCTGAGCCGAAGGCGAGTTCTGTACTTGGCGATCTTTGTGATCCCTTTCACAAAGGTGACCGTCGTCAGCCCTGTATCTCCCGCAAAAATTCCCGGATACGCCGAACTCTCACCCACATAACCATGTGTAACCATTGATGCAGGGATATGGATACGGGTAAGACTTGTACATTGCTTAAATGCACCTGCTTCTACCACCACCCCATTATCCAGAATGTGGATGGAAGAAAGGAATGTACAGCCGGAAAAAGCTCCTCTTCCACTGCCTGTTCCACACTCTCTTCTGCTGAAAAATCAGCTGCACTGACCAGCATTCCCGAATCCAGGCTGCCAGCCAGAAGCGTCATTTCAGCATCAATGCCAGTTTTCTTTTCATACCCAATCCTCCTTAAAAAATATAAAGCAGCCATATTTTATTACTGCTTATTATCCTGATTTTCTTTCTGATTCTTTTCTTTTTTCTGAGCAGTACTGTCGGACTCTGCAGAATCTCCCTGCATGATCTTATTCAGTTCCTGGATCATCTCTTCATCCTTCAAACGGAATTTTACCTCTACACGTCTGGACGCATCCTTATCTACATTTCCATCTGCATCCAGAACCGGATCTGACATGGAATGTCCATTCACTGTCAGACAATCCTTCAGTTCCTGAACCTGTGAATCCTTCAGAAAATCACTCTTAATATCCAAAAGATACTGCGCTACCGCCAGAGACCTCTTCTGTGACAGCTCCAGGTTATAACTGTAATCTCCGTCTGTATCCGTATAACCATCAATAATGATCTCGCCAAGATATTTCTTATAGGAATCATCCAGCAACACCTTACAATATGTCGGCAGTACCATAGACAATGTCATCTTACCGGAATCGGTAAGCTCTGCCTGATCATAATCAAACATAACATTTGCATTCAGCGTCAGCGCACCTGTCTGTGGATCAATATCCACATTGAGGTTCTTTTTCTCAAATTCCTTCTGCAAAGCTTCCACAACCTCAGCTTTCACGCCGATGATCTTGTCGATCTTCTCCTGTTGCTCTTCCAGAAGCTCTGTTTTTTCATCCAGCGCAGACTGCTGCTCTTTCAATGTATCCTGTTGGCTGGAAAGCTTCTTTTTCTGAGAGGCCAGCTTTTTCTGCTGCGCCTCAAGCGTTTCCTGCTGTTTGGCAAGCTTCTCCGCCAGAGAAGACAGTTCTTCATCCTGAGATTTGATCTGCTTGTCCTTGGACTTGATCTGCTCATCCTGGCTCTTTAATGTTCCTGCCTGCTCATCCAGCGCATTCTGTTTTTCCAGAAGCTCTTCTGTATATTTTTCCTGAAGAGCGATTTTTTCATCCCGTTCCTTCAGACTGTCCTGATAGCTCTTCTGTGCCTGAAAAAGTGTCACACACATGATCAGAACAAAAAGCAGCAAAACTCCTGCCATCATATCCGAATAAGAACGCCAGACATTAAACCCATGCTCCTCCGGCTTTCTTTTTTTGCGCATTGACAATTCCTCTCTTATTTAAATAAACCAAAACGGCTTTTCTGTGCTGCCTTCGTTGCCTCACGGATACTGCGCTCGATCTCATCCAGCAGCGCTTCCTGTCTTGCGCCCTGTCCTTCCAGAAGATCCTCCAGACCCGTCAGCTTATCCTTAAGTTCCTGGATACCGGCATTGCTTCCATAGCCCCAGGGCTGTCCGGCGATCAGATGGATATCACGGTTATTTTTTGCCGTCTTGATCTCAGAAAGAAGCCTGCGTACCTCATCCAGAACACTATTGACCATCTTCTGGCTCTCGGTAAATTCTTTCACTCTGGCTTCAAAATCTTCGATCATCTTCTTATCTTCACGAAGAAGCTCCTCGCTGATCCTATTGGAATCCGCAACTGCTTTCATCCCTTCTGCAGCACTGTCCACATACTGGCGCATAGATGCATTGCAGTTTTTCCAGAGATCTGCGGATTCTTTTTCATTTTCATGCATATGCCGGGCAAACTTTTCGTAATCCTGTTTCTGCAGCTGCTGGATCATCTGATTATCCCGGATAATACGGTCTGCAGTCTTCATATAACTGCTCTGCATCTCATCGATTTCCTTAATGGCATCCTTCATGGCACGTTCCTGCTTCGTAAAAGTTTCACTCAGCTGACTGCTCATGGTCTTGTACAATTCTGATGTATATTCTGTATTCTCCTTCTGCACCTTCTTAAGTTCTGCCAGAGCATCATTAAAATCTTCAAACTGCATCTGAAAGGAACCATGCATCTCGCTTAAAAACGTATCCAGGATCTCCCGGATCGCATCCTGCTGCCCTTTTGTCACAGATGCGGTAAGAACGTCCAGAGAATCATTCATCTTCTGAAAAGTAGGTGTGATCACTTTCTCAAAGCTATCTGCCATCTGCACAGAAAACTGTTCCGCCATCTGTTTCATGGCTTCTGTCTGCGTCTTCTGGCTGGAAACAAGGAGATTCCAGGACTCATTCTCCGCAGTAGGGAGCACCAGTGCGTGAAAACGATCCAGAAAATCCTGCATTGCCTGGGACATCGCAGAATATCCGCTTTTCATCCCAAATGTGTACACAACAGAAAGTGCAACTCCATAAATGGAAGTCAGAAACGCAACTTTGATGCCATCTACAAGAGCGGATACAGAGCTTGTCATCACTTCATAATCTGTGGGCTGGAAGTTCTTAAGTCCCCACACAAGACCGATAAATGTTCCAAGGATGCCAAGGCTTGTAAAAATGTCCGGAGCCATCTCAAGGAGTCTCTTGTGGATATGTACATCTACATCCTCAATATTCACAAAATCCTCTACTTCAGCGATCCCTTCTTCCGTTCTGCTGATGCTGTCAACAAAATCATCCATCTTTTTGTCGAGATAGCGGTCACCGAAAATCCCTCGCAGCTGCCCAATCTCTTCTTTTCTGGCTCTTCCCGGAAGCTGAAACACTTCTGTGATCTCACCAGCGCCATGCTTCAGTGCTCTTGACAGGTTATCCATCCGATATAAACCTGCAAAAAGCCCCACTGCGTATATGATCAGCATAAGTCCCAGAAATGTAAAATTATAAAGCAACACATTCCCGGAGCCTTTTCCAACATAAGCAGTCAGGGTTGCCGCGGCCACTGTTACTGCCAGAAACAGCACTGTATTCATAAACTTTTTTCCCATAATATGCCTCCCCTGTCTTTATTTTTGAAAAAAGTTACTCTTTTGTTCCCATACTATCATAACATCTTCCCTAAAACAACCAGAAAGGACAATTCCTTCGCCAAAAAAATTGTCCTTTCGTCTTTTTTCTATTTTATACTTTTATTTATACTTTTATACGGCAGGCTGCATCATCGCTGATCAGGATCCTGCGTCCGCAAACACCTACGATCACTCCGCCAAGTATCCTGCTTATGATCTGTACGGTCTTTCCTTCGCTGACATCATATTGCCTGATCTGTTCCATAGTCTCCGGCATTCCGGTCATCCACTTGATCGTGTAGCTTTCCCCTGCTTTTGTCTCATTTAATGACTGCATATACTCACCCCATTCCATATATCACATCGCTATCAGTAATTATCCTCTATCCGTAGGCGGATATTCGCAATCCGCACTTGGTTAAATGATTTCATATAATTCCAACACAATTCTGCATCTTTATATAATTAGCAAGGTTTAACTTTTATTTTTCTGAATTATCCATTGCTTTTATATATTTTATCTCATTTTATCTCAATTAGTCAATCATAACCTGTGAAATTCCACCAATAAAAACAAGCAAAAAAGAAACGCAGAACAGCCATTACAGTTATTCTGCGTTTCTCATTATTTTCTATGCATAAACTCTATCTTCTTCCAGAAGCGTTGTCTTTCCATTCTTTACTTCCACAAGATTAACACAGCAGTTTGGCGGCACGGAGCCTCTCCAGAAATTCTCCGGATCAGGATCTACATTCTGAAGAAGAGCACGGACTGCACATCCATGAGAGGCAACAAGAATTGTTTTATCCGCAAGAGTCGGATCAGATGTTATTTCATCCCAGAAATCCTTTGTCCTGGCGATCACATCAAAAATATCCTCGCCCTTTTCCGGTCGTTTAAAATTTACCGGATCACGGAAAAAAGTCTCGATCTGCGGATCGATATAATTGCCATCTGCATCTCTTACCTGATCACCCTCCAACACACCAAAATCGATCTCCTGAATCCGCTTATCCGGTATGATCGGAACATCACGTTTCCCCAGAACATATTCTGCTGTCTGTTTTGCCCTTGAGAGCGGACTTGTAAAACAGATATCAAACTTCACATTACGGAGAGCTTCTCCGGTTTTTTCTGCAAGAAGGATCCCTTCCTTCGCAAGAGGTACATCCGCTGCACCCTGAAGCTTTTTTAATTTATTCCACTCAGTCAGGCCATGTCTTACAATGTAGATCAGCATCAGCTTCTCAGCTCGATTCCAAGTCCGTTAAGACCATTCATGATCTTTTTCATTGCTGCGGAGATCTCGTTTTCACCAAGAGTCTTGTCATGGGCACGGAATACCAGAGAATAAGCCATGGATTTGAAACCTTTCTCAATCTGTGCGCCCTCGTAGATATCGAACAGCTGATAACTCTCAAGAATATTTCCGCCTCTCTGATCAAAAATCTCCTCAATCTGTCCTGCGAGAACTGCATGGGGAACTACAAGGCTCAGGTCACGAGTTACAGCCGGATATTTGGCAATTCCTGTATATTTGTGGTTGAAACCAGCAAATTCCAGAACATCCAGAATGTCAATCACTGCGATATATGCTTTTTCTCCGATAGAGTAATTATCTGCAACAGCCGGATGAACCTCACCTAAGTATCCAACTACCTTACCCTCGTAGATCATGTTCGCCTGTCTTCCCGGATGAAGGAATGGTTTTCCGCTGTTTGGATCGTAGGTAACCTTTTTCTTCATTCCGATCTTCTCGAAGAACTCCTCGCATACACCCTTCATATCAAAGAAATCGCCTTTTCCGTACATTCCAAGTGTAAACATGGTACGCTCATCCGGAAGCTCTGTAACCGGAAGGGACTTCGGAAGATAGATATTTCCAAGCTCGTAAAGACGAACATCTTTATTACGTCTGTTATAGTTTGTGGAAAGGGATGCCAGCATACCGTTCAGTGTGCTTGTACGCATGATACTGTAGTCCTCTCCAAGAGGATTGCTGATGGTGATGACTTTACGAAGATCACTGTCCTCAGGAATACAAAGCTTGTCAAATACCTTCGGGCTTTCGAAAGAATAGGACATTCCCTCTGAGAATCCGCAGTATTCCGCGATATCTCTTGCAACCTCCTGGATACGAAGCTTAAATGGCAGCTTACCTGTAGTAGCCTCTCCTGTAGGAAGTGTCATCGGGATCTTATCATAGCCATAGAATCTTGCAACCTCCTCTGCAACATCTGCATTACAGTGGATATCCTGACGGAATGTCGGTGCAACGATCTCGTCTGTTTTTTCATCATAAGCCAGTTCTACACGTCCAAGATAATCGATCATCTCTTCTTTTGTAAGGCTGGTTCCAAGAAGCTTGTTGATCTTCTCAGGCTCAAATTTTACTCTGGATGGCTCTCTTGTCTCGCTGCAGACATCAACCATTCCGCCTACAACCTCACCTGCACCAAGCTCTTCCATCAGCTGGCATGCACGGTCAATTGCAGCCTGTGCATTGTTCGGGTCAAGACCCTTCTCAAATTTACCGGATGCATCTGTACGAAGTCCGATCCTCTTGGAAGAAAGACGGATGCTGGTTCCATCGAAGCACGCCGCCTCAAAAAGAACCGTTTTTACATCGTCTGTGATCATGGAATTCTCTCCACCCATGATACCTGCGATGCCGACAGCCTTCTCACCGTCACAGATCATCAGAACGTTCTCATCCATGATACGCTCCTGGCCATCCAGTGTGACGAATTTCTCATCTTTTCCTGCACGGCGTACAACGATCTCCTGATTTGCGATGGTATCCAGATCATATGCATGCATTGGCTGTCCAAACTCTTCCATTACATAGTTTGTGATATCAACCAGGTTGTTGATCGGGCGGATTCCATTGGAAGCCAGACATCTCTGCATCCACTTCGGGGACGGACCGATCTTGACATTTTTTACAACTCTTGCGCAGTAACGCGGGCAAAGCTCCGGATTCTCTACAGTAACCTTTACATAATCGGAAGCTTTCTCATCATTTTCCTTAACCTCTACAATCGGCGGGCAAAATTTCTTCTGGAAGGTTGCTGCTGCCTCTCTTGCGATTCCAAGAACACCGTAGCAGTCTACACGGTTGGAAGTGATCTCATACTCAAATACCACATCGTCAAGGCCAAGTGCCTTAACAGCGCTCTCACCCACAACTGCGTCCTCAGGAAAAATATAGATTCCGTATTCCGGTGCTTCCGGATACATTTCTCTGGTGCTTCCAAGTTCCTCGATAGAGCACATCATACCAAAGGACTCAACGCCACGGAGTTTGCCTTTTTTGATCTTGATCCCTCCGGGAGTCATTTTTCCATCATGGCCGCCTGCAACACGTCCGCCATCAAGAACAACCGGAACCTTATCTCCTTCTTTTACATTTGGAGCGCCTGTTACGATCTGCACACTCTCAGTTCCGATATTTACCTGGCAGATGATCAGCTTATCTGCATCCGGATGCTTCTCGATCTTATCGATCTGGCCGATCACGATCTTATCGAGATCTGCATCCAGCTCTGTAAAGCCCTCTACCTTTGTGCCTGTTAAGGTCATGGCATCTGTATATTCCTGTGCCGTTACATCCAGATCCGGCACATATGTTTTAATCCAAGATAATGAAGTATTCATTTTGGTTGTCCCTTCTTTTTTCTATATTTACTGTCAGACGGATACTCATGATCCGTGTTCACTGTTTTAGAACTGTTTCAGGAATCTGCTGTCGTTCTCATAGAGAAGACGCATATCATCGATCTCATATTTCAGAAGTGCGATACGCTCCAGACCTACACCAAAGGCAAATCCTGTATACTCATCCGGATCGATCCCGCACATACGGAGAACATTCGGATGAACCATACCACAGCCAAGGATTTCGATCCAGCCGGAACCTTTACAGAAACGGCAGCCTTTTCCGCCGCATTTGAAGCAGGAAACATCAACCTCAGCGCTCGGCTCTGTGAACGGGAAATGATGCGGACGGAATTTGGTCTTTGTCTCCGGTCCGAACAGCTCTTTTGCAAACTCCTGAAGGGTTCCCTTAAGATCTGCAAACGTAACATTCTTATCAATAACAAGGCCCTCGATCTGATGGAAGGAAGGTGAATGTGTTGCATCTACCTCGTCAGAACGGAATACACGGCCAGGTGCGATCATACGGATCGGAAGCTTGCCTTTTTCCATCTCACGTGCCTGCACCGGTGATGTCTGGGAACGGAGCAGAATGGAATCATTGATAAAGAATGTATCCTGCTCATCTCTTGCCGGATGATCCTCCGGAATATTCAGCTTTGTAAAGTTGTAGTCCGCATACTCAACCTCCGGACCTTCCACAACCTCATAGCCCATTCCGATGAAAATACGCTCAACTTCTTCCAGAGCGATAGTATTCGGATGGCGATGACCGATCTTCGCTTTCTTTGCAGGAAGTGTTACATCGATCACTTCTGCCTTCATTTTTTCCTCACGGACCTTCTCCTCGAAATCCTTTTTGGAGGCTTCCAGAAGTTCTTCGATCTTAGCTCTTGTCTCATTGACAAGCTGTCCAACCTTCGGACGCTCTTCCGGAGCAACATCCTTCATACCTTTTAAGATTGCAGTAAGCTCACCTTTTTTTCCAAGATATGCAACACGCACATCATTCAGCTTATCCAGGCCCTCGGATTCCTCGATCCGTTTTCTGGCATTTTCAGCCAGTTCCTGAAGTCTTTCTTTCATATCCATGGTCTATTTCTCCTTTAATTAAAATGATCAAATGATCCGCCGCCCACCCCGAAGATCCAGATATGGGCAATAAAAAAACCGTCCCTTATAAAAGGGACGGAATATCCGCGGTACCACCCAGTTTCCCATGAAAAGATCACGGGCACCTCTTGTCTGCTTAACGCGCAGCTTACGTCATCTCCTACTATTACTTCAGAGAGGAAGCTCCGGTGGGAAATTCAAGAACCATCTGAACCCGGGGAAGCTTACAGCCGGTGACTTCCCTTCTCTGTGAGAAAATGATCCTCTATAAACACCTTCACAGCTTTTCTGTCTTTTAATACTATGCCACAAGGTCTGCCTTCTGTCAAGCGCAAAGTCAGGATTCTTTGGAACTGTTTTTTTCATTTTCCTTCTTGGAAAGAAGTGTTTTTACAGATCTCTGGGCCTTTCGGAATTCATTTTCGAAGTAGGCATTAATCTCCGCCCCGTAAAGAAGCAGGTTCATACACACATACAGCCACAGCATTACCATGATCAGCGCAGTCAGACTTCCGTACATATTTCCAAAATTCGGAAAAAATTCAAAATACAGGGAAAATCCATAGGAAAATATCATCCATGCCACTGCGATCATAAATGCACCCGGAAGCTGGCTTTTAAAGGTTGCCTTTCGGTTTGGAAGCACTTTATAAAGGACCAGAAACACTGCAAACAGCACGGCAAATACAAGCAATGTCCTGGCCCCTATAACCTTGGCCAGCAGCCTCCCGAGAATCGGAATGGTTCTCTGTGCAGCTACTTGGATTCGATTACCAAGAACCAGGACCAGAAGAGTGACAATGATCGCCAGCACAAACAACAGCATATAAAAAACCGAATAGATTCGGGTCATCAGCCAGTTTCGGGTTTCCTTTACATGATAAATGGTATTTAAGCCATTGGTGATCGCCTGCATTCCCTTTCCGGACGCCCAGAGCGCCATCAGCGCAGACAACGGCACGATGGCTGTACTTCTTTTGTATACTTCTACCACAATGCTCAGCACAAAGGTCTGCAGATTTCCGGGCACAAACCCGATGATGGCATCCCTGACAACATTATAGCTTAACGGTGTATAACGGATCAGCGTTGTAAGAAACAGTATAAACGGGATAAAAGACATGATCAGAAAATACGCTGCCTGGGCCGCATATGCACTGACATGATCTCCGTTTGCCCTGCGCACAAATCCCAGCATGAGCTGGATTATATTTTTCTTTTCCTCGTCCATGCTGACCTCCCTCAGGTTTCTTTTTTCACCAGGAAAAACGTTCAAATCCGATCTTATCCTGGATTTCCGGAAAAAGCTTTACTTCCGGCTGCAGGCTCTTATGTTCGCCTATCATCTTTTCCATCCATACCATATTATACCAACGGTTAAACTTATAGCCGCATCTGTGGAACTCTCCCACACGCTTATAACCGAAATGTTTATGAAAATCCACACTGGCACTGGTCAGGTATTCATCATCTTTTGGTGCAACTGCAATGCAGGCGTTCAGGTTCAGAATTCCCATCTCTGCAAGAAGACTCTCCAAGGCTCGATAGAGTCTGCCTCCTGCACCGCTGCCCCGCCGGTCATGTCTCACATAAACAGACATCTCCGCACACCAGCCATAAGCAGCCCTCGGGTGAAACGCCGAACCATAGGCATATCCCAGGATCTCTCCCTTCTCTTCTGCCACAATATACGGATATTTCACCTTTATATCATGGATTCGCTGCGTAAACTCTTCTATGGAAGGTGTTTCGTATTCAAATGTGATCGCAGTTTTTTCTACGTAGTAGGAATAAATTTCCAAAAGTGTTGCTGCATCCTTCTCTTCTGCCACACGTATCTGCATTGCCTTCTCGCACCTCTTTTATTTCTGTTTGTCTGTTATTTCACAAAGAAACGGTAAACCGTTTCAGAGCTGTACTCTTCACCGGGAAGCAGGATCGGAGAATGGAAATCCTCTACATTGACTGCATTTGGCTCCACCTGTGTCTCCAGGCAGAATCCATAACGTTCATGATAAACATGACCGTTCTTTCCCTTCTCATCCTTAACAAAATTGCCTGCATAGAACTGCACACATGGGCAGTCGGAGGAAACCTCCATACCGATACCGGATTCCTTACAGTATGCAGTAGCGATCGAACGGACATTGCCCTTTGCATAATTATCGGTTACATAGTTATGGTCATAACCACCTGTGAACTTCAGCTGTTCAAAATCCGCCTCAATGTCTCTGCCGATCGGTTTGGAAACATTAAAATCCATCGGCGTTCCCGCCACCGGTGCATATTCACCGGTAGGAATGGACTGGCTGTCTTTTACCGGAGTAAAATACTTCGCATGAATACATAGTTCCTGATCAAGCACATCTCCGCTGCCTTCTCCGTTCAGATTAAAATAAGAATGGTTGGTCATATTGGCAACGGTAGCTACATCAGAGCGTCCTCTGTAAAAAATCTTCAGTTCGTTTTCCTCTGTGAATTCATATTTCACAACAATGGAAAATTCTCCCGGAAATCCGTTCTCTCCATCCGGACTGATGCGGAAGAAATCCACGCTATTCTTCTCCTGGGAAATTTCTTTTACTTCCCACAGCTTTTTCTCAAAGCCATCCGGACCGCTGTGAAGATTGTTATGATTCTCATTCTCTGCAAGAACCACTTCTTTATCATCAATAAAAAATCTGGAATTCTCGATACGGTTTCCACTTCTTCCAATGATCGCACCGAAAAAGCATCCATTAATCTCATATCCTCGGATATCGTCATATCCAAGGACCACATCCTTCAGATCTCCGTTCTTATCCGGAACACATATCTTCACCAGGATCGCACCATACTGAAGCACTTCCGCATAGGCACCTTTTTTATTCTCAAGATGATAGATTTTTACTTCTTCTCCTGTAGGAAGTACCCCAAATTTCCTTTCAGAAACACTCATGTTTTAATTCCTCCCATATATGAAAAAAGAGCCACTAACCGGCTCTATGTCTTTAACCGATTAATCCCGGGATGCCGTTCCCTTATTTTTGACGCCTAGCAGATGCTAGGTGGGTATCCTCAACAGTGTCTTCTGCCTACCACGACGTGAGGTCTGACATCCAACCTGCGATTTTGGATTCCCAAAATGTCAATGTAGGTTCAAAAAGAAAAGGGGGATCGAACATTCCAGGATTCGGTTTTCGTTGTTTTTATTATAAACCAGTATTTGTGCTTTTTCAACAGAAAATACATTTTCTTACTGATTTTATTATCAATTATTATTTGATCTTAAGGATATCCTTTACTGCTGCCGGCATATCCACTGCATCTACCACCCTGTCATGAAGAACCGGGGCAGTACGGATTTCTTCAACTGCACGTGGAACAGGTACTCCGGAAAGCGCACTTAATGCGTCTACAAGGCCAAAATCATCCAGATCTTTATGCTCCTCACCAAGTGCTTCCATAACACTTCTTGTGAATTTATACGGACTTGCAGTAGAGGCGATCACTGTCGGAAGATGATCCGCTGTCTCACTTACATACTTCTTATATACGCCGGCTGCAACTGCAGTATGCGTATCGATCACATAATTGCTGTTTTTGTAGATATCACTGATGGCCTGTGCAGTCTCATCTTCACTGCAGAAATTACCATAAAAATCAACAAGCTGTGCTTTCATCTCGTCAGTAATGGTATATTCGCCGCCCTCACTTAAGGATTTCATAAGCTCTGCACATTTTTCAGCATTTTCTCCGGTAAGACGATAGATCAGTCTTTCCAGATTGCTGGAGATCAGGATATCCATGGAAGGAGATGTCGTAAGGATGAAATCTCTCTTTCTGTCATAGGTTCCTGTGCGGAAGAAATCATAAAGAACACGGTTCTCATTCGATGCACAGATCAGCTTGTGGATCGGAAGTCCCATCTGTTTCGCATAGTATGCTGCAAGGATATTTCCGAAGTTTCCGGTAGGAACTACCACATTGATCTCCTGTCCGTCTTTGATCCTGCCGTCGCGTACCAGTGATGCGTAGGCATATACATAATATACAATCTGAGGAACAAGACGACCGATGTTGATAGAGTTTGCAGAAGAAAACTGGAAGCCTGCCTGATCCAGCTCTGCTGCCAGCTCATGATCATTGAACATCTTCTTAACTGCAGTCTGGGCATCATCAAAGTTACCGGTAATACCTACCACATAAGTGTTGGCACCCTTCTGAGTTACCATCTGTTTCTCCTGGATCGGGCTGACACCATGCTTCGGATAAAATACAATGATCTTCGTTCCCGGCACATCTGCAAAGCCTGCCATGGCAGCTTTACCGGTATCTCCTGATGTTGCGGTAAGGATCACGATCTCATTCTTAACATTATTCTTCTTCGCTGCAGTTGTCATCAGATGCGGAAGAATGGAAAGTGCCATATCCTTAAATGCAATGGTCGCGCCATGGAACAGTTCCAGGAAATATGCCCCATCCGCTTCATGAAGAGGCGCGATCTTTTCTGTATCAAATTTGCTGTCGTATGCTTTGTTGATACAGTTCTTAAGCTCATCCTCGGTAAAATCTGTAAGGAAACGGCTCATTACCTCATATGCTGTCTCCTGGTAGGTCATCTGTGCCAGCTTGTCCATTGGTACATCCAGCTGTGGAATGCTTTCAGGCACGAACAGTCCGCCGTCCTCAGAAAGGCCCTTAAGTATGGCCATAGACGCTGTAACTGCCTGCTCTTTTCCTCTGGTGCTCTTGTACAATACCTGCATTGGTGTTCCGCCTTTCTATTGTAAGATATTCGTTTTCTTTTCAACGTTATCACATTATAGCATGGAATTATGGAAAATGCCACCACTTTTAAAAAAGAATCTGTCTTGCCCAATCCCACCCTGAGATCAGACAGATATTCACAGCTTTCGGATAAAAAGAAACCGCCGGTCTGTTTCTGCCGGCGGTTGGTTCCTTCTGTACTGCATCAGTTCTTCCTATTTATATGTATAAAATTCATGGACCCCGTATTTAAAGAGCCTCTTCAGGTCCTTTTCAAACCATTTCACATTATGTTCCTCTGCTGCAGATTTCTGGATAAAGAACAGTGCACCTTCAGAATAATCCGTACCCTTCAGCGCCTGCTTGACCGCTTCCCTTGTTTCATCGGAAACTGCAACTTCATTGATCCTGCCATCATAGGTCGGTGAAAACTGCGGAACGCCGTCACTGTTATCCCAGACAACCTCTGTCACCGTATTCGGAAAATCTTCGCTTTTTACACGGTTCATGATGACGTTGGCCACCAGAACACGGCCCTTGATATCTTCACTTCCTGCTTCTGCCTCCACGATCCTCAGAAGTGTATCATAGTCTTCATCTGACATCAGTGTGGGATTTTCTGCCAGTGTGATCGACCTTGCATCAAGTTCATTTACTTTGTTTTCCATAGAGGAGCTTACATTAAGATCTGCAGCAGTATTGGTTACTTTCTGTACTCTCTGGCCTACGATCACCTGCTCACAGGAGCTTCCGATCCTTGTAACCGTGCTTCCGGATAATGGTGTATCCGTAACTCCTGAAACCACACCTGCGATCCCGGTAGGAACAGCAACCTCTTCATAGGGAGAGCCCTCTCCTCCATCCGAAGCTGCATAAACCCTGCCTCCCTCACTTTCTGCAAATGTCCTTGTCCCCAGAGAAATAACCATCGCCAAAACTGCACATAATGTCAGCACTGCAAAACTGCGCGCGGAATTTCCTCCGGTTTTTCCATTTCTACGTTCATCCTGGACTCCGTCAGTCTCACGTAAATCTTTCTCAACTTTCATAATCTCATTCCTTGCGTTTCATTTTCTGTAACAGCCCATAATCCTCCGATGCGACATCACAGCCCCCATTATCATCGCTTCCCGGATAAATACGGATCATTACGATTTCCTTTACATGTTTGTAACATTTTTGTAATGTATGGGAAAATTATATTTAATAATATTGAATATGTCAAGCTTTTTCCCGTATTTAACGCTTCAACGGCGGTATTTGTGTTTTATCCACACCTTATCCACATGTATTCCACATAAAATCCACATAAAATCGCAGAGTTATCCACACTCATGCCATATTTCATTTCAGAAAAAAAGGCAGATAGCGTCTCCATCTCCGTCCAATGTTGTACACCCACTTTCCGGAAATCGTACTTCTATCTGCCTGTTTATCCTTTTTCAGAACAGTTTTTTCCTCTGTTATTTACAGATTTGATTATAATATTTTGTTTTCAGCCAGTCAAGGATTTTTGCTCGACCAGATCCGACACCTTATGCAAAACGGCACAATGCCTGCACGAAAAGTGTCGCATAAACACACAAATCGATACTCCAGGCTCCCAGAAACAGTCCCCATGGTGTTTCCCCGGCTCCTTCGGCAAACCGTTTGGGCTTCAGCGCAAGGATCAGCGGAAAAAGAAGCGGCAGAAAATACCGTCCCTGCACGCCCAGGATCTTATCGTAGCCATAGGCTGTCCACTGTCCGTATAACGTTACAAAGATCAGCGCAAATACCAGGAGACTGACTCCTCCCAGAATGCTCTTTACCGGAAGATCCAGACGGATTCCCGACATATCATCATTCCCGGAAACCTGAAGGACCAGGATCAAAAGATATCCCATTGCCAGCAGGGCACAGACAGGAATGTTCAGCCATCCAAGATTACTTCCTATCATTTCTGTAAGATAGGTCACACCAAAATTATCCAGGCTCCGCACAAAAGTCAGGACAAAGGCAGCCGGATCCTTCAGGATCCCCACAAGCTGTGCAGCTGTATCCACACCTGGCTGTGACTCACAGAGATATCGGGATGCAATGGCCAGCCAGCCGAAACTTAAGATCAGGATCACAGCTCCTGCACAGACCACATGAAACCAGTAATTTTTCCTGCTTTTAAACCGTTCTTTCGGGATCAGGAACAGGAGCAGGCAAAACGGCATGTAAACCACTTTGCAAAGACACAGGAATCCGGTCAGCACGTACATCCATATCAGCTGTCTTCTACTCATCACTTCTTTTTGTTTATATCGCATAGCCAGTACAAAGGCAGCCAGAGCAACCGTCAGAGCCAGGGCCAGGGCATCTGCTGACATGGAATTTGCTGACTGGATATTCACAGGTACCAGCCCCAGAAGTACGAGGAAATTTTTCCCAACAGGCGTCAGACGAATGGCAAAGAAAAAGAACAGTCCAAACATAAGCATATTGGCGATCCTTCCCGCATAGGCAAGAACCATCGGCCGGTCCGTAAACAGATCTGCAATGCGGATCCCTACTGCCTGGGGAAGATACGAAGTAGGTGCATACAAGGCTGTATTTCCAAATCCGTAAAACTGTGTTTTTTCCCGGTCGATACGCCGATCTGCATTCTCTCCGATATCCCATAATGATACATGATCCTTGGCGGAAAATTCCGGAACCAGACCACTGTTAAACGTCCTTCCATATGAGAATAAGTCGTTTCCTCCGTTGCCTTCCGACGTCAGATATCCTCTGGAAACCTCATAGCTTCTCAGATAATGGCTGTACTCATCCGGCGAATTAAAGGCCGGAACCGCCGCCAGCGTACAGATACTCATAAAAATATAAACAACGGCAAACACCACTTCTGCCCGGAGCTGTCTGCGTTTCAGAAATGCAAAGATCACCAGCATCACAGCTGCCGCCGCTCCAATCACCAGAAACACCAGTGATTTTGGAAATGGCCTGGAAATGATCCGATAGGCAAGTGTCTGTGTATCATCCTTCTGGCTCACCAACCCTGCAGCCACTCCGGTATCCCCTTTTGCGCCATCTAAAACGATCCGGAATTTCTGCCCCTTACATTCCGTAAGCTTCTGGTCAAGCCGGAAATACGTGGTATCCCCCGACGATATGGTCAGTCTGCTGGCCTGCCAGCTCTGGATCTCCCTTTCATTCTGATACAGCGTTATCTGAAACGTTCCAGCAACCGATGCACTCTCTATAGAAAGAAAAAGCTCCACACCGGACAGACGGTTCGTTTTGCAGGTAAACTCCTCTTCAAAGCTTCCTCCCGCACCGATCATAGACCAGGTATCCGGTCTTGCCTGCTGCTTTACATTTCCGAGGATCTCCGAATCACTAAGCAGATATGCGGAAAAGATCAAGATCATTCCCCATATCAGCAGATATTTCAGAACGTTTTTCAGCTCTGCAGACAGGCTGTATGAGCTCCTGTTTTTTTTCTTATTTTTCATAATATCCCTCTTACTCACTGTTATTTTCACATTCCGCACTATTATAGCATCTGCACGGCAAAAAAAGAAGCTGCGTTTTATGGCAGCTTCTCATTTTTTTGTAAACCTATCCGGAACCGGATGCTTATCGATTGTTGATCGCAGTTACCAGTGCATCAATAGAGGCACGGATGATATCCTGATCAACACCCGCTCCCCAGGCAAGCGTTCCATCCGGTTTACGGATTCCCACATAAGCGATAGCCTTGGAGGAAGAACTCTGCTCCAGAGCATGCTCCTGATAAGTCTCCAGTGTGTATTTCAGTTCGTAAGCTTTCTTCAGTGCATTGCTTACCGCATCCAGACGACCATTTCCGGAAGCCTCTGTAACGATGGTTTTTCCACGGAATGTAGAAGTAACCCGTGTTACGATGCCGTCTTCCTTCTGCTGGAAATGAACCTCACTGATGCTGTATGGTTCAACCACATTTTCGAAGGTAGATTTGAACAGGCTGAAGATCTCGTCCGGATGAAGCTCTTTGTGCTTGTGATCGGACACTGCTTTGGCTGCATAGCCCATAGCCTCGCGCATTTTCGGAGGAAGGTTCAGGCCAAACTTTGTCTCCAGTATATAGCCTACGCCGCCCTTTCCGGACTGGCTGTTGATACGGATAACATCTGCGTCGTAGTTTCTTCCCACATCTGTTGGATCGATCGGCAGATACGGAACAGTCCAGTGCTCCAGATCTCCGTTCTCTCTCCAGTGCATACCCTTTGCGATGGCATCCTGATGAGATCCGGAAAATGCAGCAAATACAAGAGCTCCACTGTACGGACTTCTTTCATAGATCTGCATTCCGGTACATTTCTCATAAACCTCACAAATATGCGGCATATCAGAAAAATCAATCTTCGGGTCCACACCCTGGGAATACATATTCATACCAAGCGTTACAATATCCACATTACCGGTACGCTCACCATTTCCGAACAAAGTTCCCTCAATTCGGTCAGCACCTGCAAGAAGACCCATCTCGGAGTCTGCAACGCCACATCCACGATCATTGTGCGGATGAAGAGAAACGATCACGTTTTCACGGTATTTCAGATTATCACACATGTATTCCACCTGACTTGCATACACATGCGGCATAGAATGCTCAACCGTAACAGGCAGGTTGATGATCGCTTTGTTATCTGCAGTGGGCTGCCATACATCCAGAACCGCATTGCACACCTCCAGTGCATACTCCGGCTCTGTTCCCGTAAAGCTCTCCGGGCTGTACTCAAACTGAAAATTGCCTTCTGTCTCATCAGCCAGTTTTTTCAGAAGTGCAGCGCCATCTACTGCGATCTTCAGGATCTCCTCTTTTGATTTTTTGAATACCTGCTCTCTCTGAGATACGGATGTGGAATTGTATACATGAACGATCGCTTTTGGGGCGCCTTTAACAGCTTCAAAAGTCTTACGGATAATATGCTCTCTTGCCTGAGTCAGCACCTGGATCGTTACATCCTTCGGGATCAGATCCTGCTCGATCAGCGTACGGAGAAACTCATACTCTGTCTCAGAAGCAGCCGGAAATCCAACCTCGATCTCTTTAAAACCGATCTTTACAAGAAGCTTGAAAAATTCCACTTTCTGCTCCAGGCTCATCGGGATCACAAGTGCCTGATTTCCGTCACGAAGGTCTACAGAGCACCAGATCGGGGCCTTATCTACATATTCTTTCTCCGCCCATTTCATACATTTCACCGGCGGCATGTAATACTGACGTTTGTACTTGGATGGTGTCATCATTTTGTTTTCCTCCACTTTCTGTTTCCATTAAAATTTCTCTTTGGTTTCTGTTTTTGATATAAAGACATAAAAAAAATCTTCCGACTCTGCAGATTCTGCAAGAGACGAAAGACAACTGCTGTCCTACGCGGTACCACTCTTATTTCATGAATAAAAATTCACACACTTGACAGATACGGAATGTATATACATCCTTATATCCTCTCCGGATAACGGCGGACACCGTCTGCGTCTACTCTCTTATATAATATATAAAGATTTCAGGCAGATGCTCCGAGGCGAGTTCCACAAATCCCTTCCGCTGCTTCTCACCGGCCAGCAGCTCTCTGTGCTCCGTTCTCTTGTGTACTATTCCTCATCTACGCATTTTCTTTTTGAAACTGGTATTAGGTTAACACGTTATGGAGGATTTGTCAACGAAATTTTAACGATGCACCGCGCAAAAAGTTACTGTTCACTCCGTTCTCAGCAACACGCTTCGCGATGCACAGAATTTATGCTAATCGCATAAATTCGCGCGGTATGTCTCGGGTTTTCTGTGACCTTCGCTCACAAAAAACACCTCGCGGAATATTACCAGTGAACAGCAACTACAAAAATTTCAAAGTATCACTCTCGAACAGCAATCCGGGCTGATTCTTTTCTCTGTCTTCCTGCTATCTGCGGCAGACATTATTCGGCTCCCCGCCTGACTGAAAGCTGATGACCAATCCAGTACACAGCCCCGCCAATACCTCCTCCAAGAGTATTATATGTCAGATCAGAAACCTGGAACGTCCCAAGCCTCAGGAAAAGCTGCAGAAGTTCAATGGACAGTGAGAATACAAAGGTAATCTTAAGTCCAGTCCACACAATATTCAAGAATGCTGTTTTTTTCAATATTTTCTTTCCTGCGGTCCAGAACAGCAGGATCGTGAACGGAATGAACAACATCAGATTCTCAATACACTCAGTTGTGAGATATCTGGTACCATCCTCTCCATATTTCCAGATCCACCAGTTCGCCATCACATCCGAAAGGGGATTCATCCACATATCCCGGTTCAGCAGCGTGCGAAACAAGATCATGGTTGTATAAAAGGTCAGAAAAAACAGCTTCCGAAAAAAAGCATTTCCTCTGAAATACTGCCACCACACGGAAAAAGCTCCCCTGATTCCCCTTCCACCTGTCTCATTATGGTAGGCAAAGAGATAAAAAAACAGTACCATCACAGACAGGATCACAGAAAACCAAAATGGCTGGTACAAAGCTGTCAGTACACTTGTAATAATACTTGATATGATGTCTTTCATTATAAGTCCTTTCACATAAACCAGACAGTCGACCATTCTTCTGTCCGGCAGCTCTGTCATTATTCCTACCTATATTACTACACTCTTCCCACAAAAGCCAGAAAAAGATATCTTTCACCGCTCTGTCAATCAACCTGTATATCGTTTTTATATTTCTGAAAATGTGAGGGGCATGCGGATATTCGCAATTGAAGCAAGGGACTTACTTGATTCAGCTAAACTGCAATATTTTTTTATTTTTAACAAATTTTTGTTATATTTTACCAGCAAAACATGCTATAGTTCATAGTAAGAAAAACATTTCGGAGGTATTTTTAATGAAACGTGATCTGAAAAAAATCGTAAACCAGATGACACTGAAAGAAAAAGCCGGCATGTGCTCAGGTCTTGATTTCTGGCATCTGAAACATGTGGAACGCTTGGGGATCCCGGAAGTAATGGTCAGCGACGGCCCTCACGGACTTCGTAAGCAGGATGACAAGGGCGATCATCTTGGAATGAATGACAGCATCAAAGCCGTCTGCTTCCCGCCGGCCGCTTTAAGCGCCTGCTCCTTTGACCGCAAGCTGGTGGAAGAAATGGGCAAAACCATCGGAAAAGAAGCTCAGGCCAACGATGTATCCATAGTTCTCGGACCGGCCGTAAACATCAAACGTTCTCCTCTCTGCGGAAGAAACTTCGAATATTATTCCGAGGATCCATATCTCGCAGGTGAGATCGCAGCCGCTTTTATAAACGGAGTACAGTCCCAGCATGTAGGAACCTCTATCAAGCACTTTGCAGCAAACAACCAGGAATATCACCGCATGAGTAATTCTTCCGAGGCAGATGAGCGCACTTTACGTGAGATCTATTTCCCTGCATTCGAAACCGCAGTAAAAAAAGCTCAGCCATACACCTTCATGTGCTCCTACAACCAGATCAACGGCACTTTCGCATCTGAGAATAAATGGCTTCTCACAGATGTTCTCCGCGGCGACTGGGGCTTCAAGGGCTATGTAATGTCCGACTGGGGTGCAGTCAATGACCGCGTCAAAGGTCTTGAGGCAGGTCTTGAGCTGGAAATGCCTTCCTCCAATGGGGTCAACGATGCCCTCATCGTACAGGCCGTAAAAGACGGTTCCCTCAAGGAAGACATTCTTGACCAGGCTGTTGAACGCATTCTACGCATAATTTTTGAATATGCAGACAACCGGGCACCGCAGGAATTCACCATGGAAAAAGACCATGAAGAAGCACGCCACATTGCCGAAGAATCTATGGTTCTTCTGAAAAACGATGAGCAGATCCTCCCTCTGAAAGCATCCGAGAAAATTGCTTTCATCGGTGGTTTTGCAAAGAAGCCTCGTTTCCAGGGCGGCGGAAGCTCTCATATCAACTGCTTCAAGATCACAAACGCACTGGATTCCGTTCCTTCCGATGCACAGGTTACTTATGCAGAAGGTTTTCCTGCAGACAAAGATCTCTACGATGATGCACTTGCAGCTGAAGCGATCAAAGCTGCTGCCGCCGCTGACAAGGTTGTGATCTTCGCCGGACTTCCGGACAGCTTTGAATCTGAAGGATACGATCGTTCTCACATGAGGCTTCCTGAATGCCAGAACCGTCTCATTACTGAGATCCTTAAAGTACAGCCGAATACCGTGATCGTCCTTCACAACGGTTCCCCCGTGGAGCTGCCATGGCTCAATGATATAAAAGGCCTTCTGGAAGCATACCTCGGTGGTCAGGCAGGCGGTACCGCTGTCGCAAACATCCTTTACGGAAAAGTAAATCCAAGCGGCAAGCTTGCCGAGACAATACCGCTCAAGCTCTCCGACAATCCATCCTACCTGAACTTCGGCGGTGGTGAAAAGGTTGAATACCGTGAAGGCGTATTCGTAGGCTATCGCTACTACGATACAAAAGAAATGGATGTAGCATATCCGTTTGGCTATGGACTCTCCTACACTACCTTTGCCTGCAGCGACCTGAAGATCTCCAATGAAAATCCTACAGACAAAGACACCATCACCGTTTCGGTTGATGTAACAAATACAGGAAATATAGCAGGAAAAGAAGTCGTACAGCTCTATGTCAAAGACTGCACCCATTCCGCGATCCGTCCGGAAAAAGAGCTCAAGGGCTTCGAAAAGGTTTTCCTGAACCCAGGCGAGACCAAAGCAGTAACCATGGAGCTGGATAAGAGAAGCTTCGCATGGTACAATACAGAGCTTCACGACTGGTTCGCAGCCAGCGGCGAATATAAGCTCCTTGTCGGTACATCTTCCAGAGATATCCATCTTGAAGGCAGGATCCATCTGAACAGCAGCCAGGAGCTTCCGATGCATGTTCATATGAACACCACCCTGGGCGAACTGTTCCGCAACCCGAAAACAAGCGAAACAGCAAAAGAACTGACAGCAAAATATATCTCAGCCATGAACGTCGGCGAAGAGTCCTCTTCTGAAGCCGCTTCCGAAGCTGTCACCGAAGAAATGACAGAAGCCATGACTGACTCCATGCCATTACGTGCACTGGTAAGCTTCGGAGGGTATTCCAGAGAAGAACTTACAAAAATTATTGAAAAATTAAATAAACTGGTATAATTTCACAGAGCATTCTCTGCCACTCGAATTATACTTACATAAAAAAGCTGACAGAATAAAACCTGCTTTTACAATGACACAGGTTCGTACTTCTGTCAGCTTTTTGATTTTTTATATTGCTCGATCTGCGATGCACCCATATTTTACACACCCCTTTTTTGCCTGTAGATTTCCTTAAGATCCTCCACTGCCATCTCCGGATCCATCGTGTGAAACATCAGGTAATTTACATTCATGGTTTTTGCCGGAGCCTGACGATAAATCTCTCACTGTTATAATGCTCTTTCCACGCTAACTCAAACAACCTGCCCTGAATATCACAAAGCTTCAGTTCTATCGAATCCATTATTTTCACCTACTTCTGTCTTGCACTGTCAATGATTTCATCAAAATACTTACCTTCACGGCGATAGTCTCTACATATCCGATTAGCCAAAGAAATATTTCCTTTCAATCCCAACTTAGAACCATGAAACAAAATTTCTCTATACGGATTACTTTTCGCAATTTCCTGTGCCTGTTCTCTGATTGACTTCTCTACTACTTCAGCCAAATCTATTTTTTCCTTCTGGCATATAGAGATAAGCTTCTCCTGGGCAGCTTTACCCGGAATCCCATCCTCATTTTCCCAGCGCTTCACTGTAGCAACTGTAACTTTCATCTCATCAGCCATTTTTTCCTGATCCCATTGTAAACTTTCACGAATCCGATAAATTGTATTCACCAAAATCACCACTTTATATGTCTGTTATGTTCAAAAGGTTCCATAGCATCAATTATATATAAAATAATGATACCATGAAACCTTTTTTTCGTAAAGTTGCCTATCATTGGTAAGTGCCTCAAAACATGGCGTAGTGACGAATGGATCTCTTCTTGATATACTGAGAAAAACTTGATATTAAGGAGGAGGAGAATCTTATGTCCAGAACAAGTCAGGAATCATCAACAGCTTTTGGTATAAATATGCGTGAAACAGAATGATATTATTTAGCGGTACTTCGTACCGTTAAAAATGGAATAGCCGTTCCGCAGCAGCGGAACTGGCATTCCGTTTAAGCGTAATTTACAGTAATGATAGTAAATAGATTTTTACTACACTCCGCTTGATAGGAGATAGAAATTTACTACATTTGGAGGTTTTATTATGAGTAAGAAACGTGCCCTAGGGCGTTCCCTGGAAGAATGGATGGAACTGGTAACCGAATGCAGACAAAGCGGTCTGACAGATGCTGTATGCTGTAATGAGATACTCGCTATTTTGCGTTTGAGACTGTAATTAATTCTGTGTAAATTCTAAAAGAGCTATATATCCTCTTGGATTGATGTTAAAATAAATATCAATTCAGGAGGATTTTTTTATGGCACGAAGAAGAAAAATGGATCCGGAACGCAAAGCGTTCATCAGTAGCTTGTTGGAACACTATCAACCAAAGGATGCCCAGGACGTCCAGGACATGCTGAAAGACCTGCTAGGCGAAACGCTGCAAGGTATGTTAGAAGCTGAAATGGATGATCACCTTGGATATTCCAAGTATGACTACAAGAACAAAGAGACAGACGATAGCCGTAATGGTTATAGTCCTAAAACAGTCACCTCTTCAATGGGAACGATCGATCTGGATATACCACGAGATCGAAAGGGAGATTTTGAACCGCAGATTGTGAAAAAGAATCAGACAGATATCTCAAACATTGAAGATCAGGTACTCTCTATGTATGCAAAAGGAATGACGACAAGGGATATCTCCGCTCATCTCAAAGATGTTTATGGTGTGGATGCATCAGCAGAAATGATATCACATATGACAGATCGAATCCTTCCTATCGCAAAAGAATGGCAAAATCGGCCGCTGGAAAGAAAATATGCCATTGTTTTTATGGATGCGGTACATTTCCATGTTCGAGAAGACAATCGAACGGTAAAAAAAGCTGTTTACGTTGCTATAGGTGTTAAACTGAATGGAAAACGTGAGGTTCTCGGCATGTGGGTAGGAGGAAATGAAAGTGCGAAATACTGGTTGTCCGTTCTCAACGAGATAAAAAACAGAGGTGTGGAAGATATCATGATCGTATCCGTAGATGGATTGACCGGATTCGGTGATGCCATCCATGCAGTATTCCCACAGGTGGAGATCCAGAGGTGTATTGTGCATCAGATTCGTTATTCTACAAAATTTATCTCTTACAAAGATTTAAAACCATTTATAGCGGATTTAAAGCTGGTTTACAAAGCTGATACAGAAGATCTTGCGCTCACAGCTTTGGAAGATCTGGAAGAAAAATGGGGCAAAAAATACCCTGCTTCCATTGGATCTTGGAGAAATAACTGGACACAATTATCCACTTATTTTAAATATCCATCTGAGATACGTAAATTAATATACACTACAAATTCCATCGAAAATTTTAACCGCCAGCTACGCAAGGTTACGAAATCCAAGACTATTTTTCCGACCGATGATGCACTTTTCAAGATGCTCTATCTGGCAATGATGGATGCTACAAAAAAAATGGACCGGAAAGGCTTGGGACTGGGGTCTGACACTGGATCAGTTATGCATCTATTTTGGGGATCGGATCCAGCCAGAGGATATCGATTAAGCACAGATCCAATCGCATATCAAGGGTAAATAAACGCCCGATTTTCTCGGGCGCCCTTGACATGCAATAGAATCCATGCTACTAAATAAACAACAGGCTGAACAGCAAAGTATGCCATTCAGCCCATTACATTATATTTTTGTATTCTATAAACCTATGATTTTATCATCAATCTGAGAGGTTTACACAGAATAATTTACACTACCTTGCGTTTACTTAATAACATCACATAACAGCTTACACTGCTTATCATATTTTTAATTTGACTCTTCTTATACTCTCCATTACGAACTCATCTTTCATAAGCAAGAGAAAGAGCCCATACAAAATAATTCCAACAAATATTTGTACACTTAAAGCTACCAATTTATTTGAAATTAATATTCCTATTCTCCAAACCATTATAGACATACATATAGCTGAAATAAAGTATTTGAAAAAGCACATCGAAAGCTTAGGAATTTTCAACTCAACTTTACTATATATAATAAACACTACTAAAATAACACTTTCAGCAAAAACCGAAGCAATCGCTGCTCCACATGCTCCTAATTTAGAAATGAGCAAAATATTTGTCACAAAGTTTACAATTGCTCCTCCAATAACTCCAATATTATACTCTTTCTGTTTACCTGCTGAAATCAAACATTGTTTACCTATCGTATTGTCTAATCCAATAATTATAATTAAAAAACTAAAAATCCTTAATAAGAGTATACATTCTTCATAACCTTTACCTAGAAAAACAGGAATTAAATTCTCTGAAATTGCCATAGTACCAAAACATATCGGACATGCAATCAACATAATAAATTTCATTGTAATTCCCATTATACGTTTACGTTCTTCCTTATTATCATTTTCAAAAAAATATGCCATTCTGGGAAATGTAACAGTTCCAACAGTTGTTACAAAAACCAATAATATCTGTTCAATTTTATATGCCTGCTCATAATATCCGTTCTGAAATTCCGATCCTGTAATCCATCCTATCATACTTTTATCCAAAACCGTATACACCATAGTTGCAACCGTAGGAATAAAATATATCATACTTTTCTTCCAATGCTGTATAAAATTCATATTTTTAAAGCTTTTAGGCTTAATATATTTAATTACTTGAGGCCACAAAGAAAAATTACCAATCAAGGTTATGCCATGAATTATTATTGCATATA